>CAZNJH010000008.1:12217-12458 GCA_964573355.1 uncultured Candidatus Saccharibacteria bacterium
ATTTGTCAGTATAATTAGTAATCCCATATCAGTAAAAGCCGCACCGTTTACATGTGAACCGGCATTTTATCAAACAACTACTGGCACATTGAAAAAATTAAACCCGGTGAGTGGCGCGTATGAAACGCTTGGGCCAACGGCACTGTACATAAATGCTGTTGGATACAATACGGAAGATGATTATATTTACGGACTAAACAATGCGCCTGGAGCGCCCACGTTAATGCGTATTGATAATGAT
>CAZNJH010000009.1:0-11191 GCA_964573355.1 uncultured Candidatus Saccharibacteria bacterium
TTCTCAATGTTGCTCAGTGCGTTTTTGTGACCAAAAGTACCATCTAATACAAAATTAAGTTTGTGTTTACGGCAATAAATAAACACCTCGTCTAAAAGTATATTAGCAGCCCCTCGATACAAATAGTACTTTTCGGGAGTGTAGCCGGGGAAGAGTTTTACGATTTCATCCAAATCAATTCGGACCGCAGTTTTATCAGTGAACAGTCTGTCAAGTAGCTCGGTTTTACCAGCGCCGGGTATACCTGCGGCGAAAACAGCGTAGGGTTTCTGGTGGGGCACTGCAGAAAATAACCCAATGACCTCTTTTACGAGTGCCTTTTTATTATCTTTTACCCACCTGATATGATTCATACTTATGTATTATAGGCTACATATGTGACAATACAGGAAAGGTTGTAATACATATTCTAGCCCCTGGAATGCCTATATGACGGGCTGTTGCTACGACTTTCGTTACCTTGCTCCTGCTACTATATGTGCAGATTTAAAAAACCCTTCATCAATAAAACTAAGGCTTGCTACCGTCGCCCCACAACGAGATACTAATCGTTTATGCGGCATCAGCAAGTGCATAGCGGGCTGCTTCAATGAGAGGATCAATTCCATCTTGTCTGTCATCGAGGAGTGTATTGGAAAGTAATAACTCAAGGTTCCCGAGTTTCGCTGTTTCAGATAATGCAAATCCCATAGCCTCTGGGTTACCGGCAAGCGTCTCACATTCTCTATACCAGCACATTAACGAACCATCGAGATCCATGTGCATCACATCGCAATCCTCATACTCTTTCAAGAATGCTTCTACATCTGTTTCCGGATCCCAGAATACTCGTTCATAGTGTCTTTCTTGCACTCTCACCACCACAAATAATTCTGGCTCCAGCTGTTGAGCTGCTGTTTCTTCAACTGCATGCTGAAACTGGCGGCGTGCCCACATGGCACCACGCTCTATGGGCCAAGTCAACGCTACTACATCAACAGTTGCTTCAACACGACACTGAGTCCGTTCATCGATCCATTCATTCGGTATGCCTATACCAGTTTTACCTTCACTCATACGTAAATAATATCACCTTTGGGTAATCTCTCTATAACCACGGAGCCAACGGTCAATCGACGTCGTATATACTGTGGCAAAATGCTGGGTCCTCTCGCAAGTGAGTTAAGTGACGGCGAAATACTTGATCTCGCAATTGATGGGCATAAAATAATTCCAGTACGTGATTTTACTACACCTATTGACGGCAGTAAGTAGGAGTAAGGATATTAGTGGCATCGTTACATCTACCTTATATTCATAATTTTCTGTTGAAGATACCAGGAAAAATAACCTGCGTACTTTTTTTGTAGCTTAGGGTTTTGCCAATCCGCATTACTTACACGCTTACGACAGATAGATTTACCACATTCACAGTCAAACTCTTGGGTTGTGCTAGTCATAAACATAGCGTAATCAAGAGTAAGTTCCTCGCCAGCCTTAATGTCTCGCATCGTAACCGCACAAATATTACCGGCAATGCCAAGATTAGGCTCACAAGAATGATTGACGTACATCATAGAAGCCTCAAACTCATCTTCGGTTAATGGAGCTACGAATAGGTTATCAGCAATTTGTAGTTCAGCACCTTTGATAACATCTGCCTTTGTACTAAGTGTCGCTTGGTCAATAAAATGTCCTGCTTTGGCGTTAATGATAGTACCAGCAGGTATATCTTCTGTGGCAAATAAGCCTTTGCCACTCACACCGTCTTTGTGTCCTTTTTCGGCTTTTGGGTGTATCCATGAACTTATCATACGCTAATCATAACAAAAATACCTCAACAGAGGTATTAGTTCTAACTTCACGAGTGGGTACTGAAAAATAACAGATTGAATACTATTGGCCCTCGGAGTGTGGGATGTTCGAACTAGTGTAGGTACGGTGAGA
Source organism: uncultured Candidatus Saccharibacteria bacterium (assembly GCA_964573355.1). Lineage (GTDB taxonomy): Bacteria > Patescibacteriota > Saccharimonadia > Saccharimonadales > UBA7683 > UBA7683. Next base: position 1,927 of record CAZNJH010000009.1, read on the forward strand.
TGAGTTGAAGTTCCGCAGTGTCGCCATCAAGCCTCGCCTGTGCTCCTACTGGAATCACTGTATTGGGTGTATTATGACCGAAGTCGTCACAGCTAACGATTGGAAAATCATACTTGTCGGTGATTTCCTTGGCGATGTTCGCAAGGGTAAAATCGCCTTTTGTCTTGTAGTAACCCAAAACTAGACCCTTGATATCGGCAAAGACCCCAGCTTGCTCAAGATGGTGTAGGCCATAGCTCGTCATATCGGCAGTAGTTTCTTCTCCGTAATCTTCTAAGAAGAGAATCGCCCCGTTATAGTTAGGCGAATAGGGTGTTCCCAGGAGCTTACCTAAGCATGTAATGTTGCCTCCAAGGAGGCACCCCTCGGCAGCACCACTTCTCAGTGTCTTCCACTCACTATTCTTTTGTACAGTGCCCTGAATGCCGTCAAAGAGCACTCGTCGCAGTTCGATTATGTCGTAAGACGATGGACTTCTGCCGAGGCCCCAGATAAGGTCGTTCCCATGAAAGGTCACGATACCCGTTTTGGCGTATATGCCGTTGAGCAATACGGATATATCACTAATACCTAGGAATATCTTTGGGTGTTTCTTTATCAGCTCGTAGTCTATTAGCGGTAGTACGCCGTTGGCGTTCTGACCGCCTTGAGAGCAGATGATTGCTTGTATCGAGTCGTCAGCAAACATTGCATTGAGGTCATCGGCCTTCTCTTTGGGACTGGCTGAGAAGCCGAGCGAATCAGCAAACACATTTCTGGCGAGCTTCGTTTTGAGGCCAAGAGTCTCGAGCTGTTTTATTCCAGCCTCAAGTTGTGGCTTCAGCTCCTCAGTTACTGGCCCAGAGGGAGAAACAATACCGACAGTATCTCCAGCCTTGAAGCGTTTTGGGAGTAAGCTCATATTAGAAGTATAACCCATAAACAAAAAAGAACTTCTCAGGTCTCATAATGTTTATGTCTGGCTCCTGCCATACAGATCACGGACTCTGAATATGCTATTGCTTGCCGTTGAGTTAATAAAGGCTATAAAATGTCCTATATGCCTTTACAAACAACCAATCATCTATATGAGCTACTCCAGATTCAACGAGACCCGGAGCTAAAAGAGTGGCTTGACGCCGTCCGAATCGAATCATGTAAGCGAATCTATCGTTATCTGGATGATATTCTTCCGGAGGCAGAAAGACGTTCTGGAGTTTATGCCTTACTCGATTCCGAGGGAAATACTACCTTTGCATCACCTCGGATGTGGCATCGGCAGATTCCACGTATTGGTGCAAGATTTATGCTCATGGGCGCAAGAATACACGAGAGCGGAAGTCTCCAAATTGCCGACGACTCTATCACCGCCTACTTGCGAACTCCGGCTCACGAAGTAGATAATGGGGATGAAGATTGGCCAATTTCCACAAACAGAAATAGTATGTTGTTCACCGTGACCGAAGCAGGTAATCTATATGGACCAGTTTCAGACTTAATAGTCGTGGAGGATATTCTTGCAGAAGAGATGTGGCAAGATTAGACTAAGCTATTCAAACTAAAAATCCAGTAGCGTGAATGCTTACTGGACCTATTGTTACGTGGGGTTTCCATACAAAAATTAATTATTCATCCTTGCTCTTTTTCAGTACAAGGACTTTGTTCAATATTGGACGCTGTAGGTCAAGTGGGGTTTCCACGCATTATGAAACTCGACATACGACTAATATGATCTACGATCAATTCAGCAATCTTACAAGTCTTCCTAGCTCAGCAGCAACACCTGCATTTCCTGGTGATAACATTTCGGCAGCAAAATCAATTCCGGGATGATCCGGTTCGTCTTCTATATAGAATCCTGATTCGAAGTGAGCAATTGCAGGTGCATAACAAAGAGACATTCTTTCTAAGTCAAGTCGCATAAAACTAAACCCTGTCGCATCAAAGCCCAGCTCTTCTAGCTCTCTTGTATTGAGTGGACGCGCAATATTGTTCATTTCATGTACTTCTCTATCTCCCACATAATTTGTCCAGTGGAAGTCTACTGTATCATCCGCTTCACCTACTAATCCCCTAGGTGATTCATCCACATGTATCGTAACAGTTTCCACTAGAGAGTTTTTTAATGGTGGTAAAATAAGTCGGCTTACACCTTCAGCGGTCCAGCCTGATCGGTCTACCCTTGCTAGCGTTGACTCAGCCGCGTTAATAAAATCTTCTAGTACTACTCCTTCTGCCACGGTGCCACTAATGACAATATGACCTTCCTGAGAGTGTCTTATTATAGAGCCACCATCTTTTACAGGTGTGTGTAAAGTGCGATGACGGCTGGAGCCGTTGTTTCGTCAGAAGACGGCACGATCCTATAGGGTAACTCTGCCATAATTTAATACTGCAATAAGACAGGTGTATAAGCAAGCATAAGCCTTTGGATGGACCATGACTTCACACGGTTACAATAGCTTACTTCCTATGTTTAGCCCATAGGTTTTGTAAAATGATACCTAAACAACCTATAATGCCTAAAACTAGTCCGATCCAAATAATAACGGCCAATAAGATACTTGCGTTATTCGAATCTGCTTCATAGTTAGTAACACTGCTCGAGCCAAATAACCCCGTAAGCCCAAGAGCTGCCAGTATTATAGGAAATCCGAGTATGTAGGAATATACAAAGAACTTATTGAGTACCAGCTTGCCTCGTTTCTTATAGCCGATGAAAAATAGTATTAGGTAGATCGGTAGCACAAAGATGCTAAGGAAAATTAATTCGAATATAGCAGTAGCTCGTTCATCAAATACAATAGCTTCCGCAAATAGATTAAGCATAATATTTAGTATAACGTAAGTGCCGTGCGAACCTGGATATTACTTACTCTAGACCCCGAATGGCGGTAATTTGTTGTGCAAACTGATCTTTGGGCCAATGCCTTGCCCAAGGGTGTACTGCTTTACTTTCAGCCATCGCTTCGAGGCGACGAAGTTCAGAATATTCTTCACTGAATACTTCAAATGGTTCTGTTTCAAAACTAAAGCCAATCGCTTTAAATACAGCGGGTATCCGTTGCGGTACTGATTTATCGCCTATGAGCAGAAAATCATAGAATTTACGTCCTAAGTATCGTGCAGCACTCGCAGTTTTGAGAGGATTTGGGACACCTCTCCTTTCTATGCCATCAGCTTCCATGCTCGGAAATGTAAAGTTTACTTTACGAAAAGTTGTGTTAGACGGCAGTCCTTCTTCGTCGGGCGGTGACCAGAGTACATACTGGGAAGGTTCTTCGCCTTCAAAAAAGCAGTTTAGAAGTATCTTAAAGCCACTTTCTGAACCACCAGCGTGATCATTAAAGCTTATTAACAACTTGGACCGTATGAATGCTTGAGTATCCTCATCCCTAATTGGGGTACCGCGGTCGTCCTTATCGACGAAGCTAACAAGAACAGCGGCTTCTTTGAGAATTCGTTCTGCAGCTTCAAAAACACCATCTCTATAGCTTCCCTCTGCTATTTTTGCTTCAATTGCTGCATCCAAAACTTCGCTCGGATACCCAAAAGCATTGGCAACTCCATCAATTTCGTCAGCGGCTAGTAGAATAGGTCTTGCTAATTCAGGCATAGGGTGAAAATACCAGATAGTGTTGTAGTTGTAAAGGAGTAGCCTTATCTCCACTGACGTTTGCGGTTCTTTGCTTCTTTCTCTGCTACGGCCTGTTGCATGTCGACATCAGTCATGCTTGCCAGGCCGAGCAGAACAATGAAGACATCAGCTATTTCATCAGACAACTCAGTCTGTTGAGTGGTGCCAGTAAATTTAAGTCCTGCTCTCTTGCGGATAGCTTTCGCAAGTTCACCTACTTCTTCAACCAATATTACTAATTTTTTACTGGGATCTTTAGTATTGAAACCTCGCTCTATGTTCATTTGCCAGATATATTTTTGTAAGTCTTTAAGGGTAATATCTTTTGGTATGGGATCGCTATTCATGTGGCTATAGTAGCAGATATACGATAACTCGCTCAAAAAAAGTTGTACTAACCTTAATTAATGTGACTCATGGCCTTGGGTTCAATTGAGGTTAAGCTTCGCAATCTCTAATGTTCGATCAGTTACAGTACTGAGCCAAACCCAATCTCTGGAGAAGCCATAATATGACATAGAGCTTAGGCCCAAGTGAATCATGCAGCACTGCAAACGTTGTTCAAACTGCTGAATCTCTAAGTCTATGTTCTCGAAGTGTTTTAATGCCTCGCCTTTCCAGTCAATGCCCTTAATCGGCTCATGCATTGGCTCCCAAAAAACCAACACCGCCAGATCATATAGGAAGTCACCATACATTGCGTTTGCCCAATCAATCACTGCAGTTATTTGATTGTTATTGGTCAGCACATTAAAGTGCATCAAATCATTATGTATTAACGATCTAACTTCTGGCAATTCACTCGAGAGCTTTACTAAACGAGAGTACGCTTCTTTAAAAGGAGCATAACCTATCGGCGATTCCTTTAATCCTTTTCTCCATCCAGGTATCTTTTTGTATGATTCATCATTGTTAACATCGAGTAAGGTTTCTCACCATGAGCTAAACTTACCATTTCCGCTGGCGTCCCACATTCCATAACCAATCGTATCTGATATGGCAGCTTCTCTTAGTGCATCTAAATTGCGCATCAGTGAAGGGATGATTTGCACCATCATTTGCTTATCAAGATTGTCTACCATAGTACCGAAAGCGCGTTCTGAGATCGCAAAATAACCTTCAGTAATCTCACCTATTTCCAAGACTGTTGGAATAGGTAAACTACCAGCATTAAACCGTGTGGCAAACTTATCGGTTACATAATCCTCACCGGGTTTACTAAATCGGATAACCCGGGAAAGCCCGTTTATTTTGAATGCAAATGCCTGAGACCAATTACCACCACTGAGTGCCTCAACTTCCGTTACTGACTTACTGTAGTGGTGTATAAGAAACTGCTCTGCTTGCGTAGGTTCAAATTTTAATTGTTCGAATGACATAAAGTCTCCAAATAAAAAACCGAGCTCTTATTGCATTACATCACGCAAGGGCTCGGTTTACTTTTATTAAGTTTATTAATCAATCAATAGCAAAGCTACACATGCTTGTGTGACGTTCTTATTGATTGATTAGATCTGTCATTAGTCTATTGTCTCCTTTCTAAACAAAGTATCATGATTATAAAAAATTGTCAATTTACCCTGCCTGTATTGACTAAAAGTCATATTTATGCTAAAATTTAATATAATGACAGAAAGTTCTACGGTTATGACAACCGCCGTTCGCTTTGAAGCTTCAGCGCTTGCAGTTGAGGCAGTGCTTAACAGAGAGTCTGCCGCTCTTATGGCTACAGCGGGTTCAGAGCAGAAAGCTTTAACTGAAGGAACAATGGGTTTACGCGATGGCTCAGTTTCCGCTAGAGATTTGTATAATGATTTTATTTTTATTCAAGGTGAAGATGCTGCTTGGTCAGAAATTGGTCATAGAGTACCTTATGCTTGGGCAGAGGCGGGATTCCAGAGTCTCGGTTTAGTAGTATATCAAAAAATGGAAGGCAAACGTGGAAAGCTCGTGGATGGTTTTGAGCTCAGTGCTCGTGGACGGCGGCTTGGTGTTCCAGTTGCTGGCTTGATGCTTGATATCAGTGAGCGGTATCCAGATATCGCACTTGTTGACTTATTCGGAAGTGCGCGACAAGGTGACAAGAGTGGAGGCTTCACCGCTGAAGCTCGAATGGGCGTATTGTATGCCCTGCTAGAGTCGGAAGCGCCACTTTCAACCACAGAGTTGGCAAACGTCGTTTTCAAGGCTCAGTGTCCAGGACTTATCGAGACTGCTCGACTACGAAATGCTATCGATGAATTAGAAAAAGGTGGCATCGTCACTGCTGAGCGATTTGAGCGTGGTGAAACAGAAGTCACCTATACCCAAGGTACGCAGACTGAACCAATTAAATTTAAAAATCGGCGTCTCGGTCAGACTTCCTTGCCGTTGATTACTTTTAAAGTTGCCAAGGATTTGGTTACTAAAAACGGACAAGCGACAAGAAGTGAAATCTTAGATCAAGTGCTTTCAGTATTACCCGCAGAAGAGACTGAAGCTCGAGGCAAAGATGTTATAGCGGAGCTCGTAAGAAAGGCTTTGGAACGGATAAGCCGAAATGGTGGTCTCAACAATGTCACTGATTTTAGTAATGATAAGCGCTCCAAAATAGTGCTCAATCCAAAATATATAGATCTAGTAAGAGACCTGAAGTATATAAACGACATTCTAGTGAGCGGTTCTGAGGAACAACTTACCCAACTGCTTGAGCTCGGCCAGTTATATATGGATACATTGCTAGCAGATCAAGATAGAGTTAATAACCTTTTGCAAAAAGGTAAAGATAGTAGTTCAAATCACCACCAGTTACCACCGCAGACCGTGATCCGAATGATTTCAAGCGCAATTGCATTTGGCGAAAGTAAAGATTCTAAAGAACTGGTGCGGATATTTGAATCTCAAGGTAAACCCTTTTCGCGCCACTCAGTTAAAAGACTTGCATTTCTTCATCCCGATATTTTCAGTAGTATGGGCCTTACCGTGCAAATAAATGAACATAACCAGATGATCATAAATCGTCCCTACACTGATTAGTCCCCTACGTGATCGATGGAGTGTGAAATTAATCATTATGCACAGTTTGTCAGGCTCCTACTATACTGAACACCCCCTCTCGGTGAGTTGCTAGCGAAAGAAGTAAATATTACGTAATATCGTGGTAAACAGTACTAAGAGGAGTAGTACTTATGGCTAAAGCAATTGGCTTACAACTTAATAAGAAATACTTACCACCGTGAAGTCTGGCATGATTCAGCTCTAAGCGAGCCCTTTCACTACCGTGTTACCAACCCCGACCATTAGTACCTACTGCCGTCATGATGCGATTCGTACTTATAGCCCTTCACCTATCAGTGGAAGCTGGGCCCTGTTTGGTCGGCTGGCAGTGGTTTTTCTCCCCCGACGGTGACCCAGGTTTGGCGATCTCGCTTAGTGAAGGGAATGTCAGGCGTACTGATAGCGGAAGACAGGAAGATCAAGGTGCAGTAGCGCGCATCTGCCTTCTCGTCGAGGTAGCCGGGGTCGTACGCGAGCTCGCTCGCGAACGGTTCCGTGAGGCTCTTCAGGTCACCGAAATCCTGAGCCTCAGCTGACAACGCATCTCGCACCAGTCCGACCGCACGTACCGGACCCGATGACTGCTTGAACAAGATGAAGTCGCTGGGGCGGACGACTCCGTAGGGCGCAGTGCGATTCTTGGTCAGTCTGGACTCTATGGTCTTGCGGCCATCTAGCACATAGTCCAGGTAGGGTCCGCTCATTACGGCTAGGTGGACAGCTACACCGGCCTGATCGGCGAGCTCACGTAACACCTCGAGAGAAAGATGACCTGATTGCTCGAATTGCTCGACTACCAAATACCGAAACTCCACTAATACCGGTACAGTCATAATTTTATTGTATCAAGAAGTATGTCTACTGTTAATTGTCTGGGCAATTATACCAAGTTGCACTTTATGCACAATGGTTCCTAACGTCGCTTCTGTCTTTTATGTCTAGTTTTTTCAACTTACGTTACTATGAACTTATAGAATACAAATGTGTCGTATGATTGGTAGCTTATCTCCCGAATTTCAACTAACAGTGTTATTTATATAAACTGACATAGACCATCTGGCAAACACTGGTATACGTATGCTCGACACGACATACTACACGACACAGTAATTTAGTAGTTGACATAAGTTTATATGTCGTGTATACTGATGTCATGACCGTTAAGGAATCTGTTTTAAAAACCGGACAAATAAAGAAAGTGTTCAAAGCGGCTGATGTCGGAGCCTTTGCCCCTAATTACTCGCGTCAGTATATCAGTTTAATCATGAAGAAAATGGTAGAGAGTGGCGAGCTGTACCGCGAAGGTACTGGCAGATGGTCAACATACGCACTGCCTAGTAACAAGGACTACTTAGGCCATCAAATTCGCAAAAGATTGAAACTAAGAGACTTAAAGGAACATGAGGTACTTGATGATATCATGCGCTCAAGCAACCTCCTAACCCGCTTGCCAGAAAATATTAAAAGTATCTTCAATTACTCGTTTTCAGAGATGCTCAATAATGCGATCGACCATAGTAAATCAAAATTTGCAGACATAATTGTGGTGGAGGATGACAATCACAAACTAAAGTTTATAGTTAATGACTTCGGTATTGGTGTATTCAAAAATGTAATGAAAGAACGGCGCTTAAGATCGGAGCTTGAGGCTATCCAAGATCTGTTAAAAGGCAAGACGACGACTGCCCCTCAAGCTCATTCTGGTGAAGGCATTTTCTTCACCTCAAAAGTCGCAGATCTGTTCATACTCGATAGCTTTAACCTTAGGTTGAGAATCGACAATACTATTGATGATATATTTGTTGAAGAATTGCCAGCAGACAAGCCAGTAGAAGGCACACGAGTCTTCTTTCAAATTAACGGAAATTCAAAACGTCATCTTAACGATATATTTCTTCAATATCAATCTGATCCAGGTGAACCTGCATTTGATAAAACCGAGATCCATCTGAAGCTTTATATTATGGGAACCGTGTATGTCTCAAGGTCACAGGCGAGACGTGTCTTAGCAGACTTGGAAAAGTTTAAGGTGATAATTTTGGATTTCACAGGTGTGCCCACAATTGGACAGGCATTCTCAGATGAAATATTTAGAGTGTTCAAGAATAAGAATCCTGCTATTGAGCTCAAGCCAATAAATATGAACGAAGCAGTCGCATTCATGATTGCGCGGGCTCAAGCTTAATCTGACAACAGTAATCTCAGCTCCTAAGGGGCTGAGTATTTATGCGACAACTATCTCTTTATGTGTTCTTATGATTTTTTCTACTGTTTCTTTGACTTGCAGTGGGTCCGTAATGCCACACACATAGAAGGCGCAGCTTAATTTGCTGCTCGCTTTCTTTAGGCTTTCTTTAGGGCATCCTCACCCCTACCTAAAATGACGACATGATAATCTTTTGCAAGTAGTACAGCAGTTGCTCTTCCTAAGCCTTTTGAACCACCAGAAATAACGACTGTCTGTTTCATAAACCAATTGTAACAAATAACCGCCAAACTTAATTTTTTTGAAATAGTAATATCGTCATAAGATTGTTGGAGTATTCATACTTCGGCTATGGAAGTGAGAGATTATCGCAGAGCAAGTGCGCTGTCAATTGCAAAAGGTAGATC
>CAZNJH010000010.1:0-10609 GCA_964573355.1 uncultured Candidatus Saccharibacteria bacterium
GATCCGACTGAATTCAAAAAGCTCTCGTAGGTATCAATAATGGCATCTTGTTCTTCTTCGCTCTTAAGCTCAAAGTTCAGAGAAGAAACGCTGAGTATTGCTCGGTACTGGTTATTCGGGAGCATCAGGATACTATCTCTGACGCCATTGATGGCAATCTGTTGCCGATTTGTAGTTTTACTTTTCGACTTCTGTAAAGCGAACACGAAGGCCTCCTTTCTTAGTCATTTCAAATCGCAGGTTGCTATTCTGCCGCTGTATGGTTTCTAACACCCTGGCAGCATCGTGCAAGGCTAGTCTCGGTAGTTTCGTCGTATCTACTTTTGTAGCTGACTTCACCGTATCCTCCTCTGCCTCTACATCAGAGGACAGGTTGTCTCGTAAAACGGCAGTTTTCTTACTAAACAGATAGTACTTTGGTCGCAGGTTATAACGTAGTATGGTAACCAACCAAAACAAGATGATCTTGCCTTTAATGCGAATGGCTAATATGCCCATAAGTAAAGCTATAGCCATCATGATGGCGTACTTGTAGGCACTGCTATGCATGGTTGGTGGCAAAATAACAAATAGTGCTGCTGCGATGAATACTGGGATCACAAGGAGTGCAAGCTGCGAAAATCCAAGACTACCCATGATCCTATCCTCAATCGTCGTTACTTGTGCGGGGACAACGGTACTCCTCATGATTTGGTCTCCTTACTACTCTTTGAGGGCTGTTTTAATGCTTCGCTGCGTGGAGCTACTTTTGGCGCTTCTGTCGTAGTTCCGGTCGGCGCTCGTTTTGATTTATCCGTGCCTCCTGAGGCTCGTTTATTGCTGCTACTTGGAGATTTGTACACGGTAGTTCCTCCACCTCCATTCCTGCCTGATGCACCTGCTGCGGCAAATTGCACTGAGTTTCGACCTGCGGCTGTGCCACTCGCACTAGCCATAGCTGCACGACCTTTGCCAGTAAGGTAGCTCACGCCGTTCATGAACTGGCTTCCGAGCTTGCGAGCATTTCGTGCTCCCATGCCGACGTAACTAAACTGCATCATGACACCTTGCGTTTTTAGTAGTGTCAGTACAGTGGCTAGGCCAACCACCATAGACATCAGAACATTCGGTACTTGATTATTCCCGTCGGTGGCTGACATTCCTACAAACAGTGTGGCTGCAAGCATGAGAGTCACTACGTGGACGAACAACACAAAGATGGTCATGATATAGGTTTTGATAGCAGAAACTGAGAAGTCGCGAAAACTTGGTAATAGCCATAGAGCAATGACAAGTGGAGATAATACTGCTCCAAGAAACAGAACGACAACACGGCCAACATAGTAGACGAGCAGGATAACGGCGAGTATAAGGAAGGCCAGCATCACCAGCAGGGCTGCTGCCCCTTGGCCACCACTCTCTTTGACAACGGCCGTGAGTGTCACCCAGACCGAAATCGTACCAGTAATCTTCCCAGCGGCGGTTATCAGTACATTCGAAAGCTGAATAATCGCATCGATAAAGAAAATCGAGGTGTTGATAAGCAGGAAGGCGAGTGCGATTCGTGGCAGCAAGTGTTTAAACTCAATTTCATCGAAACCAAAACTGGCTGCACTCATAACATGGAAGCCAAGCAAGGCCACAATCAGAATAAACAGTACATCAGTGATAGCGACCATAGCAAGCCACATATTAAAGACTCCTGAATTACTCGCCATCAGTGGTGTTTCTTTGGTGAAATAATCCAGAGCAGACAAAAATGGTGCTGCCACTGCCTGTATGATGTTATTTAAGAAACCAGTCACTGCTTTAACGAGTACCTCAACAAGTCCATTGCCAGCATCCTGTGGCTGAATGGCCTGTAAATTTGGTAGTGATGCACCTGCGGTATTGGATGGGTTACCGTATGCACTCGATAAGATAGTCGTAAGAGTTGCCGCCCCGATAACCAGGACTAGACCGATCAAGGCATTGCGTAAGATTCGCTTTGCAGTCTCGAGTGATTCGGGATTACCACGGCTGGTAATGTATAAATAGCCACCATGGACAAGAAAGAAGACGCTGGCAATTGAAGCGACTCCAACTAATATTTGTATTGTTGGAGCAATGTAGTCACGCATTACCGAAACAGCACCAGACGTATCCGCCAGGAGCGATAAATTAATCATTGATATTTATCCTCCGAAAGCGTTGGTCGCCAGTGTGGTTACAATGTTGCTCAGTACGAACGCCCCAATCGTAATAGCTAGACCGATCAAGGCATAGGTAATGGTTTTCTTACCTCGATCTAAGTGCTCGGGATTGCCTGAGCTAGTAATATACGTAAAACCGCCTGCAACTAAAAAACCGGTCGCGACGAGACCGGCTAGTCCTGCAAAGACCGTGATAATTGATCTTATGAAGTTTTCGACATTGCTTACCCCCGCGGTTGCTGCAAATGCCGTACCTGGGAGCACAATAGGCAACCCCAGTGCTACAATGAGCAAAGTTATTTTGATATCCGTGGAACTTCTAGCCATATGACCCTCCGTTGATAAGTTGTAGCTTCATCATAGATCAATTATTTGCAAAAAAGCAATAGTTATTTTATAACATAAGCAATATCAGAGGGGGTAGTAAGGTACTAAATTCAAATCTACAGTGACACAAAAAGAAAATAGCTCGCACAATCTCGCAAGAAGCACAAGCTATTTCAAAAACCACAATACCATAAGTGACATCTTTTTAACAAAAGTTCAGGGCTAAACCAAGGAACACAGGAACAAGAGAAGGCATCAAAGAGCCAAATCTAGCCCCACACCGGCAGACGCACCCCGATGCTGCCAGCAGCGTCGTCGACGATGCCAAGGTCGACGCGCACCCGGCCACCACCCGAGTCCCAGTCCGCGGCAGGCGCCCGCAACCTATTCTGAGCATCTTTGAATGTTCCGGCGTTCCAGGTCCAAGTGTCTTTATCTAGTAAGGGTGTATCTTCTAGTACACGAGCACCTTGTAGGGTAAGGTATGCACCTATAGGCATATGTGCATTCGCAGCAGTTATGGTGGTCGCTCCTATGGCACGTACTTGAGCCTGGAAAGCTTCAGAATTCTTTGACAGATCAAAACTGGTATTTACAGCCAATCCGCCTTCTTCGCGTGAGGCAGTCGGTACGACAACTACTTTCCAAATTACATTTCCAGGACCATCGACGGCTTTTCCAGTATGGGAGGTAGCCGCCTGTCGATTAAGGTCGGGCCAAGCTTTTGCCACTGCGTCCCAGACATATAAGCCATCTCCGTCGCTTTGTTCTAGAAGTTTATAATCACTATCAGGGTGCTCTACATCCTGTCGTTTACGAAGTTCACTATAGATTTGCTTCCAGCTCTCCAAAGGTAAGTTAACAGGAAATAGCACGAGCTCCGGCTTCAATCCTATAGCCTCATACGCTTCATGGCCAGTCTGTAGTGCAGCAAAGTCTACACCGGCTTGGCTAAACTCGGCCAGTTCTGGCATAACGAGAGCGGTAACTTTTTGGGCAGCATCACGGGCTTCGAGTAGAGTTGTCTGCCAAGACGAGCCATCAAATTCAGGAGCGTTAGTACCCGAGCCCATACGATCAAGGTCTTGTTCACCTGGCAAACCAATACCACCATGTACTCGCATGACATCACCAGATTCAAACGGACTTGCCTGAGAGCCCGGCATTGATTCAGCAAGAGAAGAAGGAATAGGTTTAGGCATACGAAACTCCGTTTCGAAGTACTCGAGTGGTCAAGGAGCAAAATGTATAAAAAAGTAAAAGCATCAAATTTATCCCCACACCGGCAGACGCACCCCGACGTCGCCAGCAGCGAGGCCGACGCCGCCATGGCTGACGCGCACCCGGCCAACACCCGAGTCCCAGCGCGCGGCAGGCGCCTTAGTGCGGTTATCATGTTTAAATGTACCGGCATTCCAGGTCCAGGTATCACTATCTAGAAGTGGCTTATCTTCCAGTATGTGACCAGCCTGCAGAGTAAGATAGGCACCGATAGGCATATGTGCCTCCTGCGGGTTAACCTGGGTACGACCAATAGCGCTCGCTTGAGCGTTAAAATCACCTCCTACCGTACTAAGATCATAGCTGGTATTTACTGCCAGACCATGTTGCTCCCGTGAAGCAGTTGGTACTACGAGTGCCTTCCAAGTTACACCACCATCGACTAGGGAGCTACCGGGCGTATTAGCAGTTGCCTGTTCACTAAGTGGATCCCACGCACCAGCAACTGGGTCAGTGATGTAAAGCCCGTCGCCGTCGTCACGCTTCTGTAATCTAAAACTACTACCAGCATTATTAGCGTCTTGCCATTCACGTAGTTTAGTATAAGCTCCTCTCCAGACGAGAAGAGGAAGGTTAACAGGGGTTAACACGAGTTCTGGAGCCATATTTCCTTGAGCATATGCTTCGTAGCCAGCTTGTAGCTTGTCAAAATCCACACCCGCTTCAATGAAGTCACCTAGTTCTGGGACATGAAGCGTTGGTACTATTTCAGCAAATAGCCTGACAGTTGTCTGCTGGGCTTCAGTAGCCGCTTCCCAAGCCAGATTGCCAAGCTCACGAGAGGCTCCGTTTCTACCCATACGAGTTAACTCCTGTTCTCCAGGAAGGCCAACACCCTCATGCACTCGAAGTATATCGCCAGACGATTCAAGATTACCGTCCTGTGGGGTCGGTAACGATTCAGCTAGTGAGTGGGGTATTGGTCTAGGCATGAGTCTTAAATCCGTTAGTTTGCTGTAAAAGCTTTACGGCTTGAACTGCTTGAGGTGATACATAATGGCCATTATCAGAGTTGAGGATTTGCTCAGTCTTAGTAGCAATAGCGGCTCGTACTGCTGGAGCGAGACTCGCAAGGTCAGCGTGGGTCATTACACCTTCTAGTATACGACTAAAGTCACGTGGTGTGATACATTCTGCAAGTTCTGGCCGTGCTTGTGCGGATGCCAATACGCCTGATGTGGCAGTGCCGTCTGTAGGTGGGGCAGTGGCTTTCTCAGTAAGCTTTATCAGATACTCCTGACAGTTATCAAGCAGTTTAATAACGTCAGCAGTCGGTTGCTGCCAACCATATTGTTCCACATAATTGGCGTAGAACAGTCGACTCAAAGTTTCCTTAGCGTCGCCAGGATAGCCAGCTTGACCAGGATATGGCACGTCTATACGAGTATAACGAGCGGCACCGGCACTATCTTGCTGTTGGCGACCGTGGCGACGGTTACCTTGAGTATCTGTCATAGGGTTAACAGTAGCGATAACGGCAAACCCACGAGCAATGGTAACGAATTCGTTACCGACACGCACACGCTCACCGGGAGCTTTTAAGAACATATCGTTGAAATAAACTTGTTGATCAGCAGTCATACCGTTTTGCTCATCCAAGATAACGACACGACCCTCACTCATTGCCTGAGCTATTAAGCCTAATCGACTACCGAGCGTATTATCCTGAAAGGTTTGCTCTGCGACTTGTGCTTCAGCTTCAGCAGTTGAGGACATACTAATAAGAATTGGTTCGCATTGTTCTTCAGACCAATCTGGGTGATGGGCACGGGCATTTAAACGACCCAGGTATTTGGCTAGGGACGTCTTGGCGACACCTGGCTCACCGGTTAGCTTGACATGGTGTCCAACACTTAACTCAGTCGCACTATGTTCAATGATGGATTGCATAGCTTTATCGAACATCACGTGTTGGTTTTTAAGTTTATCCTGGTCATGAAAACCACGCAGTTGAGCATATAAAACGCGTAGTTGAGCTTGCTCATCTTCAGTAATACCGACGAGTGTATCGGCATTTGGGGAGTGGTAAGCGTGGGTACGCCACTCTTCAGCTGAGTTCACAGCTGCTGTTCGTGGCATAGTAGCACCCTTAAGTAGGGTAGTTGTGTAGGCTTCAAACTTAGTATGACCGTCTTCTAAGAACTGTAGGTAAGCTCCGGCTTCATCAGCAGTACCTTCGGTTCCTAGGAACTCTAAACGAGGCATACTAGCTGCCTGAGTTAGCTCACGTCGATATATATCAGGGACGGGTGTTTCTGACTCAGAAAGAGAAGGACAATCATGCTCAAAAGGCAAGGCACCATCGCCCTCGTAAGGTTTTGGTGCTTCTAGACCTATAGTGCTACAAACACGCCCACAGGCGTGTACACCCATACAAGCCACTAAAGCCTGGGGTGACATTTGATCTAATTGATCTGTTTGTACTTCTGCTACTTCGCTCATGATTCTCACATTCTACTACGTATTACAGTAGTTAACTACTATATATTAGCATAAGATAGGTATTTTGTCCAGCATATTATTGACTTTTCTTGCTTTTATTGTTATAGTATTTTCGTAATGTCAACGACACCCACAGCAGAATTGCCAGTGCCCGAGCAGCTTATTTCGCCTGAAAGCGAGAAGTTGCTAAGGGTTATGTCTGACGGCTATGCACGTGGCGACGGCTATGCACTCGATTTTGTCGTAGAGCCAGGGGATTCTACCTTTGCGACCAGCTGCAGTGTTGATGAAAATGGAACGATTAAAGTTCACTTAAGTCCCGAGCTTTTAAAGCGTGCCGAGGCTGAAGATAGACTGGAATTTCTGGGCTTTGCCACACTGCATGAACTAGGACACGTTAAAAGATACCAAGCACAGCCACCTAAAGTTGTCCCTGATGCCAAAGACGGCTACTTCACCAACATCGTTGATGATATTGCTATTAATTACGGCAACTCTCGTCGCACTCGTTTTGTTCACGATATGACCAAGCGAGTCTATGACGACTATTTATTTCCTAAAGATAAACGTGCAGAGCTAGCTGCCGATCCTCGTCACAAACAGTTTATGGAAACGCTGTTAGTTTTGGCTATGACCACCAACGCACACGCTAAATCGAATGTACCCAAACTACTGAAAGAAGTCGGTTTACCTGACCTCGATGATGACGTAGTAACAGCGATCGAGGACGTCCTAGCTCATGAACAAGGTGATAAGACATATAATCTACTAGGCCAGCTGAGAGCTTATGGAAGTGATCTGAGATATACCGCTCAGGTATCGCAGGTTATACGCGAACACTACAATGCATTATACGAAGCTGACAAGGCCGACAAGTCTGACCAAGCTGGACAATCTTCTGAGGGTCAGGGTAACGGTGATCCTTCTGATAGTCAAAGTAGTAGCAAACCTTCAGATAGCGGCGATAACCAGTCGTTCGACTACAGCGACTCTGCTAGTTGTGGACATGGTAAGCCACAGATAGAACCACCAAAATCAGATAAGAAATCAACTGACGGCAAGGGCGACGATAAGAAAGATGACAAAAGCGAGGGTAAAGACCCAGCTAAGGCCGAAGCTGGTAAGAAGGACGACCAAGGTGACCCACTAGATATAGCCTCTATTGCTGAGAAGATTGCCGAGGATGTAAAGGCAGCCTTGCCAGATTCGCAGACCAAAAACACCCAAGATAAAGCTCGTGACTATACACCTGAACAGTTGGCACGACTACGTGCTGAACTTGGCTTAGATGAAAGCGATTTTGCCAGTTATATGGCAGCAAGAGCAAAGTTCGCTAACGAAATTCTTGCTCTTCAGGATCTTTTGCTGCAACTTCGTCACGATCGTCAGAATGAATTCTTAGCTCCGGGACGTGAAGTTGCCGCTCGTGGCCACCGCATTAAGGTAGAAAAATTAGTACGTGCAATTGCCAGTCAGGCCCTTGGTGACCAACCTGATATTTGGAAGACTCCTACTATGGCTGAGAACGTAGAACATGAATTTGATGGGCTTGATATGTATCTACTTTGTGACGTCAGTGGTAGTATGGCGGGCGAAAAAGCTGAAGGGGCTGCAGCCGCTTCAGCAGTCTTAGAAGAAGGATTACTAGGATCAAGTGCACAAATGGCCGGTGAACATGCACCGCTCGTACGGCTACAAATCGAAGCCTTTGGTGCAGGTCATGAGATGCTTTGTAAGTTGACCGACGAACCGAGTATGAAGGATCTTGGGCGTACTTATAGTTCACTAAAGAATCCGACGAGTGGCGATACCCAGGTATCTGGTGCCTTATCCGTTATTAAACCAGAAACCGGCCGACTTTCTGTAGTCGTAGTGGTGAGTGATGGGGCATTTCACGATAACAGCTTAGCCAAGCAGGAAGGCCAAAAACTTGCTGATCAGAATGCTGCTATTATCCAGCTAGTATTTGGCGGTGCTCAGGTAGACAAGTTAGCAGAAGATGCCCACACCATAAGTCTCAGCACCCCGAGGGACTTACCTGAGCAACTATTGAATCTACTACCTGAGCTTGTTGATACTCTGCGAAGGAGCACCCATGCCTAGGCCACTACCACCGTCATTAGGTGAATCTATGCCTGATCCTAACGAAGGATCTGATAATCTCGCCCCCCCCAGGCCATTCCTGAAGAGATCCTACGAGTCTTAGGCGGTACAGGTTTACCTGGCGATATCGAGATCGTTCGTATAGACGAGGGTAATCCTGAACCAGAGCCCATAGTCGAACCGCTAGAACCAGAAGTTGAGATCATCTACAGTGAATCTGAAGGAGTCGCAAAAGCACAAGACTTGATAAAACGGTACCACAAATCTGGTAACAGGAAAGCTCATGAGGTTTTGGCACAAACGGCTCCCGGCCCAATATCAGATGAATTTCATGATAGAACTGTGACCAATGGGGCGAGAGAGATACTGAGCGAATATCCTAAAACAGGAAACGTGAAGGTTCGAGACTACCTAGACAAAGTAAGTCCACGGATATCTGACAACCAAGCAGCTCTAGATCAAATGTATGATCAAGCTATTCAAGGCGAAGTTCGATCTATACTAAAAGAATATCCAAAAACCGGCCAACAAAAAGTGCTGTCGCTTCTGGATAGAATGCTGGCAAGGTCACCAGTTGCCCAAACTGCCTTAGACACGCTATATGACCAGACCATTATCCGTGCAGCCGAGAAAATACTGGACGAATATCCTAAAACTGGATCTTCAAAAGCGGGGACATTCTTAGACCAGCAAACACCTCGAACATCAAATGGTGTACAAGAGATACAAAACTTTCGTCAAAGCCATGCATGCTAAACCGATTTTGTTTATCTCAACTTTATCCGGAATAATGATGACCAGGCGGTGAGTAGTTTCTTGGATGCACTGCGTCTAAGCTGCCGTCCAGCAGCGAGATCACTCTGTATGAAGTCTACGACAGCTCAAAATGAGACAGGTTGTGTCTTCTGAGGATCTGCTAGTACTTATTCCCCACACGTTGGTGTATGTTAACCTCTTTTTGAGGTTGAAATAAAGCAGGCCTTGTCAGTGTGCTGACAAATTAACCTATGATGACATATGCAACCGATGCAGGCACCTGCCGCGAACTGGAACTCGGGTGATGGCCAGGTGAACGTCAACCATGACAACGTCGACAACGCTGCTGGCAACATCGGGGTGCGTCTGCCGGTGCGGGGAAATTATGTTAATTTACACTCCTTAACCAACCACCCAGCATACGTCCGATTTCTCGAACAAATGCTTGTAATTGGAATATCTGGGTTTCATTAACAAGTTTTAGATCGAGGTACAGTCGAAGCTGAAAACGCAGTACCTCAAGTTTAGTATTAGCTTTAAGCAAAAAGATGGCTTTCTGAGCTTTAGGAGCATGTTTAGCAAAGATTAGATCCTCGAGTAGGTCAAGACTCGTAGATAGAGTTTTCTCACCAAGAGTGTAGCGGTGAGAGCGTGCAATTTTACTATTAACAAGTGTGAGATGTTTGTATAACTCGTAAGTTTTTTGTATGACAAGTAGTTCTGACTCCATTGATATTAGCCTTTCCGGTGTTTATAAAAGTTGGTATGCATTTCGTGCCGGTAAAAGGCAAAGCCGTTCAATTATAACTTTTGAACATCATCTTGAAAACAACCTTGACCAGATAGCAAAGGGCTTACAAAATAAGCAATACCGACATGGCAGTTACGTACACCTGGTAGTGCAGGAGTCGAAGCGACGTAGTATTGCCGTGGCTC
This sequence comes from uncultured Candidatus Saccharibacteria bacterium, assembly GCA_964573355.1. Lineage (GTDB taxonomy): Bacteria > Patescibacteriota > Saccharimonadia > Saccharimonadales > UBA7683 > UBA7683. The sequence goes on from CAZNJH010000010.1 coordinate 10,017, forward strand.
ATGTTCGTGATCGCGTGGTACACCGTCTTCTATATGATTACTTTGTGCCTCGCATGGATTCACGTTTCGACTATGATGTGTGGTCGTGTCGCCAAAACAAAGGACTACAACAAGCCATTGTAAGGTCCCAGGAGTTAATGAGACGACATCCCGATGCTTGGATATGGCGAGGTGATGTATCTAAATTTTTTGACAGTGTAAATCATGAAACTCTAGAAACGATAGTACGTCGTTATATTAGTGATCAAACTACTCTAGAAATACTTGAGGAGGTTATATCGAGTTACTCATCGAGTCCTGGAACGGGCATCGCAATTGGTAACCTCACAAGCCAGATACTCTCAAATGTGTATCTTAACGAGTTTGATAGGTATGCACGTCACGAACTAAAACCACTAGCATACCTCCGCTATGGTGATGATTTTATTATGTTCTTCCCAAGTCGCGTTAAGACGGAGGAAGCCCAGAAGCTAGGTACTACATTTCTGAAATCTAATCTCCAACTTACGATTCATAAACATAATAATGTGATTGTAAAAGTGAAGAATGGTTTGCACTTTCTGGGTGTTAGACTCTTTATAGGTGGTATGAAG
>CAZNJH010000011.1:0-9071 GCA_964573355.1 uncultured Candidatus Saccharibacteria bacterium
GAATACGTGGCTCGCCAAAAATAGCGCTAATCAATACATCATTGCTGGCGGGCTCGAAACAACGCGCATTCATGCACTTGCCGATGTCCTAGAGACCTACCAGCACATACTTGACGAACGTGGCTTATATGATTTTGACGACATGATCACTCGTGCAGTTGAAGCCCTTAAAGACCACGACGATCTGCGCTATACACTGCAAGAACAATACCAATATCTGCTACTTGATGAGTTCCAAGACACCAACGCCGCACAACTTACATTGGTCGAACTCCTCACGAATAATCCAGTCAGTGAAGGCCGACCGAATGTACTCGCTGTGGGGGACGATGATCAAGCCATCTACGCCTTTCAGGGGGCCCAATACTCTAATATGCTCGATTTCTACAGACTCTACCGCGATGTGACCGTTATCAATCTGACCGAAAACTACCGGTCACATTCCGATATTTTGCATACCGCACATAATATAGCCTCACAGATTACTTCACGGCTGCATCATAATTTTCCTGACATGAGCAAGGTGCTCACCCCTAAGGCACCGTTTACACAGGCTACGGTTGAGCGTCATGACTTCGCTAGTGAAGTCGCCGAATACGATTGGATCGCGACTGAGATTGAAAGCCTTATAAAGGGCGGGGTGGAGCCATCAGAAATTGCCGTGTTAGCACCGCAACATAAATACCTAGAACCATTGGTGCCGTTTTTGAATCATCGAGACATTGCCGTTCACTATGAAAAGCGCGAAAACATACTTGAGGCACCCGTCATTGTTGAGCTGCTCACAATGTCGACCTTAGTAGCTGCTATACATGACGGCAACATACAGCTCCAATCTGCACTGTGGCCCGAAGTGTTGAGTTTTTCATTCTGGAATATTCCTACCAGCACTATCTGGAAACTGAGCTGGAACATGACTGATACGAAAGAGCAGAACTGGTCAGAAGCACTCCTTAATGAGCCCTCGCTCCGTCCAGTCGCCCTGCTGTTTTTGGCACTCGCCGGTAAAGTCTCGACCAGCAGTTTAGAAGAAATGCTCGACTATCTGATTGGTACCTCGAAAGTAGAAACCAACGAAGCCGATCTCCCGCTCGTTCATTCACCGCTTCGAGAACACTACACCAGCAGTGTCACACTCGGAACTCAGCCAGAACTATTTCTGCAAACAATTTCGCATCTAACGGTACTACGCGAGAAGCTCCGTGATCACCAAAAAACACAGTCAGGCGTGCTCCTGTTACCAGATTTACTCCATTTTGTAGCTGCTTACCGCGAAGCAGGTGAGCGCATGCTTAATAGTAGCCCGTATAACCAAAGCCTCGCAGCGGTACAGCTGATGACTGTATTTAAAGCAAAAGGGCTTGAATTTGAACATGTGTTTCTGCCGCGATGTAATGATAACGTGTGGGGCGAAAGCTCACGGAGCAACAGCAATAAAATCACACTTCCCCGAAATCTTGCGCCCATACGACACGCCGGGATGAGTCAAGATGAACGCCTGCGACTGTTTTTTGTAGCAATAACTCGTGCAAAAGTCGGACTCCATTTAACAAATTTTCATACCACGTTTAGCGGCAAAGCTACCAAACGATTAAAATATCTGGACGAACAGGCGCAACCCGAGAGCAGTATTCGAAGCCTTGTCCTTCCCGAACATGCGCAGGAAGTCATGCAAAACCCTCACGAAGCACTGAGTTTAGAGACGTTCGAAACCCAGTGGAGAGCCCGGCATATACAGGTGGTGCACGAGGATACCCTGAGCGCACTTTTACAACAACGGCTACAAACGTATCACCTCAGCCCAACCCACTTAAATGCCTATGTTGATCTTGAAAACTGTGGGCCAGAAGGATTCTTCTTTAATACAATCCTACGTTTTCCACAGGCACCCACCAGTGACGGTCAATTTGGTAATGCCATTCACGAAACACTGGAATGGGTACAACAAATGCTCAATAAAACGGGTGACAGCTTGCCGGAGCTTTCACAGATAACGCAGTATTTTAATAGTCAAATCCGTAAAAAATATATTAGTGATCCACTGAGCAGTTTACTAATTGAACGTGGAGAACGAGCCCTCACTGCATATTTCGGTGCGCGAAGTAAAGTATTTCGAGCAGGGAATGTTGCTGAACATAACTTTAGGCTTGAAAATGTACAACTCGGTGACGTACGACTTGCTGGAAAGATTGATCTCATGGAGATCGACACTACTGCTAAAACTATCACGGTAGTTGATTATAAGACCGGCAAACCATACGAAAAGTGGGGAAGTGAGATAAAGCTCCATAAGTATAAACAGCAGCTATACTGCTACAAACTACTGATTGAAAATTCCCGAACCTATAAAGATTACACTGTCCAAAGCGGACGACTTGATTTTATTGAACCAGATGTACATGGCAGAATTCTACAACTAGAGCTCACCTTCGAACCAGCCCAGCTTGAAAAAACAAGGCAACTCATTGACGCCGTATGGCGAAGAATTCACCGCCTGGACTTCACACAACCAGCACTCCCGGGAACCACCCTAACTGATATTAAGCAATTTGAAACTCTTCTAATTGACGGGCTTTCAGATGGTCTCCAGAAAAGCAACAAAGCCTCAGTTTAGATTTAAGACATTCCCTGAACAAATATACTCACAACAAACTTATTGACATTAATACCAAATAGTAGTAATATGATCTTTATCCGAGCGCGCCATATACGGCCTGCGCTTTGGAGCAACTTGACAGGTATGAGCAATGGGTAGCGTAATAAGTAGAATTCATATTCTAGATTCTATTTGTTTCGCTACCCATAAAAACATCTATTGCATGGGTACACGGCGTGGCGCCGGGGTTAAAGCACCCCCACCTCCCTCGCCGACACCTCGGCGCCACTCATTCTTAGAGCGTCTGGCGCTCTTGGTATTCGTTCTCTCTTGCTGAGCTTCCTGATCCGTTTCGCTTTGGGGAGCGAGAGGGCCAGGATTGTAAACTCGAGAGAACACGGCGGACTAAGCCGTTTAACGGTGCCGGCCCTCCCGGCAGAATGTATGGTACCCCACACCACCGTACTTCCTTAGTCCGTTGCTTCGCGAACCGAGGCTTGCTTGGCCGCAAGGTACCGATCCGTCGGTATGCATCGTGGTGGTTCCTCCACCGCCATCACGATCCCTCGGTTCGTGCTCTTGGCACAAATCGACGTTGTTCTGCCTGGCAGAACCCGAGCCTCTGAAAGGAGGTGAAGTAATATGGCAACTGCCGATGAAATCGAGTCGGCGATTGCGCGGGTCGGTGCCGGAGGCGGAAACGCCCGTGACATCGAGCTCACGCAGAAGGCGGCGAAGAACGCCGGTCAGCGTGGCGGCAAGGCACAACGTGCCCTGCAGGGCCGTCGCTGACACCGCACCCCATCAGATGGATGCGCGCGCAAGCGCAAGGTACCGCACCTCCGAGTGCGACCACAGGCTCATACCTGTCCATCTTCTAGAATTGATGAATTTCGTCAACTGTAGAAGATGCTATTTAGATCAACATATCACCGTTAAATTAGCTATAATGAGAAGTGAGTGAAAACATATATTGCTGAAGAATTCAGATCATGCAACAGACTCGCCATATTGGCTGGTGTACCGTGTAATATGTCTACTTTTTTGAATGAAATGCTTAGTTTTAAGCGTCAGAAACCGATACGTTCATGAATGTATGGCAATCACTGAGCGGACCACTTTTTATTTTGGCCCCTATGGAGGCTGTCACCGACCACGTATTTCGACGCGTGGTAACCCAGGCTGCTGCACCTGATCTATTTTTCACTGAATTTACCAATGCCACTGGATGGGTGCACGCCGGTGAAAAAGCCGCTGCCGGACGAATTACACTTCATAAAAATGAAACCACACCAGTACTAGCGCAAATTTGGGGAACCATACCAGCAGACATTGCAGTGCTCGCAGCTGAGTGTAAATCTCGTGGCTTTGGTGGTATAGATATCAACATGGGCTGTCCTGAAAAAACTGCAATTAAAAGTGGTGGGGGAGCGGCCATGTGTCAAAACCCAGCACTCGCCACTGAAATTATTGCAGCTGCTAAAAGCAGTGGACTCCCAGTTAGCGTAAAGTGTCGGCTGGGGTATACAAAAATCGACGAATGGGAGTCATGGATTTCACACTTACTCCAGCAAGACCTAGCCGCACTGACTGTGCACTTGAGAACAAAAAAAGAAATGAGCAAAGTACCAGCGCACTGGGAGATTATGCCACACATAAAAAAACTGCGCGATCAGCTTGCACCCCACACGCGCTTAATTGGCAATGGTGATGTTGAGAATCGTGCGCATGGGTTGAAACTTATAGAGGCCTCCGGAATTGACGGCGTCATGATCGGCCGCGGTATCTTCAGCAATATATTTGCATTCGAGTCTATCGCTCGCGAACACGACAAGCATGAGCTGCTGGGATTGCTGATCTATCATCTCGATCTCTTCACTGAAGCACACTCTACAAAACCCCTTGAATCTGAATATACCGTAAAAGAAAAGCCATACGAAACACTCAAACGATTTTTCAAAATTTATATTCGTGATTTTGCCGGAAGCGGGCAACTACGCGCCGCCCTCATGGAGTCAAAATCTGTTGATGAAGCACGGCAGATCATACAGGCCGAACTGGCCCAGTAACGAGAACGTTCCGTTACACAATGTATGACGATCAAACCAAAGCGGATTCAAGTCTGGTACAATAACGTCATAAGCAAGGAAGCTCCATGAAACAACCAAACCAATCAACCATTGATACCGACTACATTTCTAACCCATTTATACTTGCATACCAGGCTGCAAAACGACTTCTTAATACGAATCGAGTCTGGGCGGTGCTTCTACTGATTACGGGGCTATTCTCAACTCTCTCACGTGGCAGTAACTACTCAGGCCCTCAGACCACAGAAACTACTTCAGCATCGATTGCAATGAGTATTGAATTGGTAGTATTTATTGCCAGCTTTGTGGCGCTTTTTGTTATATGTCTGCTTGTTACCACTATGTATATCTCGGGTATGCTCAGCTACGTTGCGCTGCAAAGTGAGAAAGGTAACCACGCCGGGCTCCGCGAAGCGTTTATGGCTACTCACCAACGCTTCTGGCGGCTTTTTGGTAGCTATGCACTGGCCGGGGCTAAAATTATAGGCTGGTCGCTATTACTTGTTGTGCCCGGTATTATTGCGGCACTGCGATACAGTTTACTCAGCTATGTCGTAATGGATGAGCCGGCAGAGAAAAGCGTGAAAGCCTCACACGAGCGCGTGAGGCAGCTTACCAAGGGCAGACTGCTGGAGGTTTTCGGGGTTGGCATTACCAGTATAATACCGGTCGTCGGTGCACTTTTTAATACCGCCGGCAATGCCGCGCTGTATCGGCAGCTGCAAGTATATACTGACGGCAACAAACAAAAACCGAAAATCCATTGGCTTAATTATGCACTCGTCATACTTACCATCGTAACTGTTATAACAGCGACAATTGTAGGTGTAGTAATAGCTTTTAAAAACCTGTAGATTCCTCGGGTCCATACTGGATTTCGGCAAATCGTGATTTTGACACGATGCTATGATTAGCGTCGTTGGCGACGTTTGTATTTCGCAACGTTCAACCGGACTGCCTGACGATCTATCATCGCCTGTGCTTTATCAAGACTTACCTTATCTTTAGCATTCTTATAAGCTTCTTCAGCGGCAATAAGTGCTTTTTTGGTACTATCTTCGCTAATATCTTCGGCGTGAACAGCTTCGTCGGCTAAAATGCGTACCGTGTCATCTAAAATCTCAATCACGCCACCATCAGTAGCAAAATATTCCATTTTATCTACTGGATCACGTGCGTGCTTACGCACCGAGATTAAACCAGGTACAGCCAATGAAACAAGTGGCATGTGATGGGGGAATATACCAATCTGCCCATCTGGAGTTGGCAACTGAATCTCGTACACCTCTTCATTAAACTTAATACCCGACAAGGTGATGATCTGAAAGGTGATCACTGTGTCTTCCCCTGTATTTTATATTCAATTTGCATAATGTGATTTCGTAAACCTTATTTTACGTCTTTAATGCTGCCCTTCATATAGAAGGCGCTTTCTGGTTTGTCGTCGTGTTTACCGTCAAGTATTTCACGGAAGCCCTTGATGGTATCTTCAAGCTTAACGTACACGCCTGGGATACCGGAGAATACTTCGGCGACGTGGAATGGTTGCGTAAGGAATCGCTGAATACGACGAGCACGGCCTACAATTTTTTTGTCTTCGTCAGAAAGCTCTTCCATACCTAAAATCGCAATGATGTCTTGCAGATCTTTATAGCGCTGCAAGATCTGCTGCACTTCTCGCGCAACATCGTAGTGTTCTTGGCCCACTACTTCAGGATCAAGAATGGTTGAGTTTGAATCAAGTGGATCAACCGCAGGGTAAAGGCCCAGCTCGGTTAGGGCTCGGTTGAGGGAAATGGTTGAATCAAGGTGTGCGAACGTTGTCGCTGGAGCGGGGTCGGTTAAGTCATCTGCTGGCACATATACTGCCTGCACAGAGGTGATTGAACCTTTCTTGGTTGAAGTAATACGTTCCTGCATTTCACCCATTTCTTGCGCCAAGTTTGGCTGATACCCAACAGCCGAAGGCAGACGACCAAGTAGCGCGGAAACCTCAGCACCTGCTTGAGTGAATCGGAAGATATTGTCCACAAAAAACAACACGTCTTTACCTTGATCACGAAACGCTTCTGCCATTGAAAGGCCAGAAAGCGCTACTCGAAGACGAGCGCCTGGTGGTTCATTCATTTGACCAAATACCAATGAAGTCTTATCAAGCACGCCCGATTCTTCCATTTCGTAGTAAAGATCATTGCCTTCACGAGTTCGTTCACCAACGCCAGCAAAAACTGAGTTGCCACTGTGGAACTTCGCAATATTGGCAATCAGCTCCTGGATCAGCACCGTTTTACCAACACCGGCACCGCCAAAGAGACCTACTTTACCACCTTTGGTCATCGGTGCGATTAAATCAATCACCTTAATACCGGTTTCCAAAATTTCCACTTTTCCAGACTGCTCTTCAAGCGTTGGCGGGCGGCGGTGAATTGAAGCACGCTCTGTAAACGAGCCCTCTTTACCGTCAATCGGCTCACCAATAACATTAAACATGCGACCTTGAGTTGCGTCGCCAACTGGTACAGAAATTGGAGCGCCAGTATCTTTTACCTCGGTACCTCGACTCAAACCATCCGTTGAGGCGAGTGAGATCGCTCGTACACTGCTTTCATCAAGATGCTGCGCTACTTCGAGCAGTACTTTTTTACCGTTCAAATTAACTTCAAGGGCGTTGTAGATTGCCGGAAGGCTATCTTTATCAAACTCCACATCTACCACGACACCTACTACTTGGGTGATTTTACCTGCTATTGTTTTAGTCTTTTCCGATGTTGCCATTATTCTTCTCCTTGTACTTCCGGGATTGCGATACTATTAATTTCTTTTGCGATACTCATAAATCTGTCAAGCCTCTGCAGTAGCCAGTCGGCTTCAATTACCGCCTGTGCGGCATCTTTTTCAGCTTTCACAAATACAGGCAAGTCTTCTGCAGCAACTAACTGAGCTTGCTCTTGCTCTTCGAGAGCGGGGAAACCAGATTCAGCAATTGCGTGAGACACAATTGGATAATCATCCATCAATGCTCGATCAATATCTTGTTGCGTTCCCTCAATTGAATAAGCAGCACTCTGTTCACCCACGTAATCTTGAATATCCTGCCCATTAATACCACGTTTATGAGCCTCAGTAATAGTTGCAAAAAATCCATTTGCTAATTCAGCACGTAAACCGTCACTTGTAGCCACTAGACACCCCCTCGTTGTTTACTTATTCTCATCATGATATCGCCTCCGCACCACCAGTAATTTCTGCGAGTTCCTGTGTAATTGCAGCTTGTCTGGCGGTATTGAGGGCCAATGTTAAATCGTCGACGATGTCGTTTGCGTTATCGGTTGCGTTCTTCATAGCAAGCATTCTTGAGGAATGTTCCGAAGCGGCAGATTCTAACATGTACTGCATCATGGTAACCTCGACAAATCGTTCGGTAACTTCTTCAAGCACCGCCCTGGTTGTGGGTTCAAAGACTGCCTCTTCCAGATGCGTTGGCAGTTCAACATCTTCAAACGCAACTGGCAACAGGCGAGCAGTAGCCGGTTTCTGATTCACGCTACTAATGAAGTCGGTGTAGACAATATCAACCGCATCGAACGTACCCTTTTGGAAGCCATCAATTGCCGTTATTAATATTGGTCGCAAATCTTCAGCAGTAGGGGAAGCAACAAAATCATGATACGCACCCAAGAGCTCCATATCATGGAGTTTGGCAGTAAAGTTGGTAGCACGTTTACCTACCGTAATAACCATATTTGCAATGTCATCACCATCATCTTTTTTCAGCTCTCCTGCAAATTGCTTTAAAACATTCGAGTTGTAACCGCCAGCCAAGCCACTGTCCGAAGCTATTACTATGATCAAACGAGATTTGATTGTGCGTCGAGCGAATAAGGGATGCTTTGAAACATCTGTCATCTGACGGATGCGTGTGAGCAGTTGATTTGCAATTTTAGCAAATTCTCGCGACGCTGTTGCTGCGTCTTGCGCACGACGCAGCTTAGAGGCTGCCACCATTTCCATAGCCTTCGTAATCTGCTTTGTATTCTTCACAGAAGTAATTCGACGTCTGAGTTGTTGTGTACTAGCCATCTACTGCCTCCTCTGCTGTATCATCGAGAAACATCTCTTCGCCTTCAAAGCCATGTTCGACATGTCTTGCCCATGCTGCATCTGCTTCGGCGGTCCTCTGCTCAGCCAATAATTTTGCTTCAGCCTTCTGCAGAACATCTTGTTCAACCGCGAAGGATACAAGCAAGTCCACAGCATCTCCTAATGCTCTCGCTTCCATGCTATGCCCCAGCAGTTGTGTCATCATAAAAGATCCGAGTGTGTGCCACGGCCGATGACCTTCATCGGCGAGTAACATCCTTGTGGAAGCATCATATACACGCCCT
>CAZNJH010000011.1:9081-10318 GCA_964573355.1 uncultured Candidatus Saccharibacteria bacterium
CTTCCTCTAGCGCAGAATGGAGAGCAGCCCCAACTCTTTCAGACGCATCTAATGCTAAGCGACTGATAAAATGACGCTCGCCAAGTTGATATGCTGCTTTTTCAGCATCTCCAAAGTGACTCATGTCACTTTCCATTATTCGTTCTAACGCTTCACGTTCACTGGCCATAGTTTTCCTTAGCTAAGATCCTTGGTTGCTTTTTCCGATTTATCGGCCCTGGGTGAAAAATCACTAGCAACATCTTTGGCGACCTTCAAAATCAAATCTCGCATTTTACCTTCAACTTTTTGGTCACCCTTGTTCAGTTCTGTCATTTCTTTTTTATACTGCGTATGAAGATTTGAAAGTAAATTCTTTTGAGCTTCTTTGATTTTTTCTACCGGTACAGTATCAAACGCACCTTCGTTGGCAGCAAGCAGGGTGGCCGCCTGCTCCCATATAGCGAGTGGGGAATATTGCGGTTGCTTCAGAATTTCAGTGAGCCGCTGGCCACGTTCAATACTTTGCTTTGTTTCTGGATCAAGATCAGTTGAAAACTGCGCAAATGCGGCAAGTTCCCTAAACTGGGCAAGCCCGAGCTTAATTCCGCCAGAAACCGACTTAATTGTTTTAGTCTGCGCAGAACCACCAACACGCGAAACTGAAATACCTACAGAGATTGCCGGGCGAATACCTTGGTAAAACAAGTTGGTTTCAAGGAAAATCTGGCCGTCGGTAATAGAGATCACGTTGGTTGGGATATAGGCTGAAACATCACCCGCCTGGGTTTCAATAATTGGCAAGGCTGTCAATGAACCGCCACCTTTCGCATCCGACAGTTTGGCTGCACGTTCGAGCAATCGAGAATGCAGATAAAATACATCACCTGGATATGCTTCGCGGCCTGGTGGGCGTCGGAGCAAGAGCGACATTTGGCGATAAGCCGCAGCGTGCTTGGTTAAATCATCATAAATCACTAACGCATGTTGGCCATTATCACGGAAATATTCACCCATTGCAGCGCCGGCATACGGAGCCAAATACTGTAACGATGCTGGATCGGATGGGGAAGTAGCCACCACAATTGTTTGATCCATCACACCTTCACGTTTTAAGCGTTCGATTAATCGTGCAACTTTGGCATTCTTTTGACCAACTGCAACGTACACATTAACGACACCAGTTTTTTGCTTCGCCTGATTGATCATAGTATCGATTGCAATTGCCGTTTTACCAGTTTGGCGGTCACCAATGATC
>CAZNJH010000012.1:0-10305 GCA_964573355.1 uncultured Candidatus Saccharibacteria bacterium
AGTCTGGACCGTGTCTCAGTTCCAGTGTGACTGATCATCCTCTCAAACCAGTTAAAGATCGTCGCCTTGGTGAGCCATTACCTCACCAACTAGCTAATCTTGCGCGGGCTCTTCCCAAACCGCCGAAGCTTTAATCCGAAGACCATATGCGGTATTAGACACCGTTTCCGGTGCTTATCCCTCAGTTTGGGGTAGATTCCCACGTGTTACTCACCCGTCCGCCGCTCGTGTAACTCCGAAGTGGCCTTACCGCTCGACTTGCATGTTTTAGGCACGCCGCCAGCGTTCATCCTGAGCCAGGATCAAACTCTCCATAAAAATCTGTTAAACAGATAAAAGTGTTCGATTCTAACATCAATGAAATACTAACATCTCAAATTATTTTCAAACATCAAAAAAACTTAACGTTGACGTTGCACTACTCAGTTTTTAAAGTTAACCTCTCTCTGTAAGAATTAAGAATGATTGCCCAAAATAAAACCAAAGGTGTTACTCGCAATCTCGCATAAAAGATCAGACAGACTGCGATCAATTGTATGAAAACAGATCAATCCTGTCAACTGTAAAATCACTTTTGTTGTAATTTACGTAACAATAAATACAAGCATAGGCACTATTACCCCTATCAAGAGGCCCGCGAGCACTTCCAATGGCGTATGCCCGTTGGATTGATGAATAATCATTTCTGGCGGACGACTGGTTTTAAACACTTCGGGAACAATCGCACGGAGCGCCCGTGCGTGCTCACCAACCGCATGACGAACATTGATGGCATCATACATAACGATGGCCGCCAAAATGCACGCAATGCCAAACTCAGGGCTATTGGTCCCTAAGCGGTAGCCTAAGACCGTGCAAAGCGAAACAATAATGGCCGTGTGAGCGCTCGGCATACCCCCAGAACGATAAATGTAGCGCCAATCCCAATCTTTTTTTAAGAGTCCCATTCCGAGTATCTTAACTACTTGCGCCATCACCCATGTAAAAATAGGTATGACAAAATATGCGTAACTACTCAACCACTGTCGCATTCGGATCACCCTCCACTACGTCTTCTTCACCTGTTTGATCTTTAGATACCAGCGCGGTAGAAGCAACGGTATCATCATCTGCTAGGCGCATAATTCGTACGCCCTGGGTTGTCCGGCCAAGTGAGGGTATATCTTTTAGGCCAAGTCGAATTGTTTGCCCGTTGGTAGAAATGATGATCACTTCCGGTGTTTCATCGGTTAACGATTTTACAGAAACCAAATTGCCCGTTTTGGTATTCACAACAGCAGATCTAATCCCTACGCCGCCACGTTTATGAGGGCTAAATTGTGAGATTTTTGTGCGCTTTCCATAGCCTTTTTCGCTAATGACGAATATGCTCGATTCTTCTTCAACAATGTCCATGCCCACCACTACGTCGCCAGGGCGCAATCTCATACCTCGAACACCACGCGCAGTACGACCCATTGGACGAACGTCATTTTCGTGGAAACGGATAGCCTGACCCAATGATGTCGAAATAACAACTTCATTATCGCCCGTCGTTGGACGGATCCATTTAAGCTCGTCACCTTCGTCAATCTTGATAGCAATTAATCCGCTTGTGCGAATATTATTATAATCTTCAAGCTTTGTTTTCTTCACGGTACCCTGTTTTGTAGTCATGAAGAAATAGCCAGTTTTTTGTTTTGGATCGTGTTTAATAACAGCTGTGACTATTTCTTCTGGATGCAACTGTAGTAGATTTACCGCAGCTACACCTTTTGCATTGAGGCCCGCCGCTGGTACTTCATAGGTTTTGAGTCTAAAAACTCGACCCTTATTGGTAAAGAATAATAGATAGTCATGGGTGCTCGCCATAACAACGTGCTCAATAACGTCAGCCTCTTTAGTTGCCATGCCTCGCTTACCCTTACCACCTCTATTTTGTCGTCGATATTCTGAAGCTAAGCTTCGTTTAATATAGTTTTCTGATGTTACAGTTACAACAACCTGCTCCTCTGGTATCAGCTCTTCATCACTAAATTTACCAAGCTCGTGATTGATAATCTTTGAGCGACGTTCATCGCCGTATTTTTCTTTTATTTCAAGAAGCTCGGTCTTAATAATCTTCAGGATTTCTTTTTCATCAGCCAAAATAGCCTCTAGTTTGGCAATGAGTTGCATGAGTTCTTGAAGTTCATTTTCAATAGCCTGACGCTCCAAGCCAGTCAAGCGACGAAGCTGCATAGCCAAAATGGCCTTCGCTTGAATTTCTGAAAGCTTAAACTTTTTAATTAAATTCGTCTCGGCTTCATCTTGAGTTTTACTAGCGCGAATTGTTTTAATAACTTCGTCGATGTTATCGAGCGCTATCTTGTAACCCTCTAAGATGTGTGCTCGTTCTTTCGCTTTCTTTAGCTCAAACTCAGTACGTCTTCGAACTACTTTCTGGCGGTGTTTAATAAATTCATGCAGCATTTCTTGCAAACCGAGAATTCGTGGCTGGATCCCATCAACCAGCGAGAGCATATTAAAGTTGAAACTCGTTTGCAGGGCCGTTTGTTTATACAGTTGATTTAGAAGCTTCTTAGGATACGCATCTTTCTTTAATTCAATAACCACTCGCACTGTACCGCGCGCGGTTTCATCACGGAGATCAGCAATACCGTTAATTTTTTTGTCTTTTACAAGCTCGGCAATTTTTTCAATAAGCGTTGCTTTATTTACACCATAAGGCACTTCTGTAACGACAATTTGGTGACGTCCTTTTTTTGTCTCTTCAATATCTGCTACAGCTCGGACCATAACACTACCGCGACCAGTTAGGTAGGCTTGCTTCATGGCGGCCCCGCCATAAATCACTGCACCAGTTGGAAAATCGGGCCCCTTTACGTGCTTAAGAAGATCATCAATAGTGGCGTCGTTGTTATCAATAAGTTCAACTGAGGCGTCAACTAATTCGCCAAGATTATGGGGTGGGATATTAGTCGCCATTCCAACCGCAATACCAATTTGACCATTTAAAAGAAGGTTAGGTAACTTGGCAGGCAGCACAACTGGCTCTTGTTCTGAGCCATCAAAATTATCACGAAAATCAATTGTGTCTTTATTGATATCAACTAGCATTTCTTCAGCAATACGCGTCATTTTAGCCTCGGTATATCGATACGCAGCCGCTTCGTCGCCGTCCATAGAACCAAAGTTACCTTGACCGTTCACCAGTGGCATTCGAAGCGACAAAGGTTGCGCCAAGCGCACCATGGAATCATAAATTGAAGTATCACCATGCGGGTGGTATTTACCGATAACGTCACCGACTACGCGAGCACTTTTTACAAATTTACCACCGCTCCGCCAGCCATTCGCTTCCATTGAATATAAAATACGACGATGAACGGGCTTAAGTCCGTCACGTACATCTGGTAGTGCGCGATCAATAATCACGCTCATCGAATATCGGAAAAAACTATCTTCCATTACTTGTTCAAGCGTTCGGTGTTCAATACCGTTGCCATCTTGCGGGAGAACGGTTTGATCTGTAGATATCGGTGTAGTGTTTACATTGTCGTCCATGTTAAATATCCAACTCCTCTATGTCTGCATTTTTTGCCCTTGTCTGAATAAAGCTTTTTCTGAGCGATACGTCATCCCCCATTAGCTTTGTAAACACAGCGTCAGCTTGTTCTGCATCGGCAACATTCACTCGGACGAGTACGCGATGCTCTGGATTCATAGTAGTCTCCCATAATTGTTCTGCGTCCATCTCGCCAAGCCCCTTAAAGCGCGATATAGTTACCCCTGCCTGCTTAACCCTATCTTCGTCTTGGTTAATTGGTGTACCTCGAGATTTTCTTGCTTCTATCAATTTTGCAAGCTCATTATCAAGCTCAGCTTCATCGTATACATATACCTTACTCTGGCCTTTATTAATACTGTAGAGTGGAGGTTTTGCTAAATAGACATACCCACCCTCAACTATCTCTTTCATGTATCGAAAGAAAAATGTTAAAAGCAAGGTAGAAATATGACTACCATCAACGTCGGCATCGGTCATTATTATAATTTTGTGGTAACGGAGACCGTTAATATCGAATTGCTCACCAATTCCAACTCCAAAGGCCTGAATCATCGCTACAATTTCTTTATTAGCAAACATTTTATCAAGACGGGCTCGTTCGGTATTGAGAACTTTACCACGGAGGGGCAAAATGGCCTGAGTTTTATTGTCTCGCCCTTCCTTTGCAGAACCTGCAGCAGAGTTACCTTCTACAATATAGATCTCACTATCGTTAGGGCTCTTGCTTGAACAGTCCCAAAGCTTACCTGGCAACCCCATGCCATCGAGCGCGCCTTTTCTCAATACATTGTCACGTGCTGCGCGCGCAGCCTTACGAGCCCGAGCAGCCAGTAGTGCTTTATTTACAATTTTTTTGGCAATATCTGGATTTTCATCAAGATAATACGCAAAATACTCGTTCATAACCTGCTCGACGTAACGACGAACTTCTGGATTACCAAGCTTGTTTTTAGTTTGGCCTTCAAACTGTGGATCAGGTAGCTTTACGAGAATGATCGCTGTCAGACCTTCGCGAATATCATCGCCGCCCAAATTATCTTCTTTTTCTTTGAGCAGGCTGTTTTTTCGGGCGTAATCATTAATTACTCGTGTCATTGCTGCGCGGAAGCCCACTAAATGCGTACCACCATCGGGAGTAAGTACGTTATTAGCAAACGGTTTTACAATTTCAATAAATGAATCATTGTATTGGACAGTCACTTCAACCATCGAATCTTCAATTTGTCGTTCAATATAAAAGGGTTCGTCACTGAGCACATCTTTACCTATGTTCAAATGCTTCACATAGCTTTGAATGCCGCCTTCGAAGTAAAACGACATTCGATCACCAGTACGCTCATCGACTACAGAAGTGCGTACACCTTTTGTTAGATAGGCCTGATGACGAAGGTAATTCACAACCCATTTGTAGTCGAATTCAATGGTTTCTTTAAAAATAGTAGGGTCTGGATAGAATGTAATGCTCGTACCCTGGGCACGATCAGTTTTGCCAAGCTTCTTTAAAGCACCTTTTGGTACCCCGGTTTCAAATTCAAGCTGATACAGTATTCCATCTTTTACAACCTCGGCAACAAGCTTCAGCGATAATGCATTCACTACACTAGATCCGACACCGTGGAGCCCTGAAGAAACCTTATAGCCACCACCGCCAAACTTACCTCCAGCATGCAGCACGGTAAGCACCGTCTCAAGCGTACTTTTACCGGTTTTGGCATGTGTATCAACTGGAATACCACGACCATCATCAGTTACCCTGACACCACCGTCAGCTAACAGCGTGACGTGCACAAAACTGGCATGACCGGCGATAGCTTCATCAATACAGTTATCTGCAATTTCTTTTATAAGATGGTGGACCCCGTCGTATCCGGTGCTCCCAATATACATCCCGGGGCGCTTTCGGACTGGCTCAAGGCCTTCAAGCACCTGAATTTGACTAGCATCATAAGCTTGCTCTTTTTGTTTGCTCACGCGTGTACCCTCTCTCCACTCTTTAATATCCCCTATTATACCAATTTTGATCCGCATATGCCAATACCTTCTGCATGTATACAAAAAGTACTCTATGACCCCACACCTCTGTTAGGAATGAATTAATAAAAAATGTATTCAAAATGCTTGCGCTTTACTATTAACTATGGTTCAATCAGAGGTGAAATATATAAAATCAAACATAAAAAGGTCGGCCATGTTTCGTAAACTAGTTTCTAATCTTCCGTTTAGCCCGTCGCTCATTAATCAACTGAGCTTTTATTCAAAGCGACTCAAAAAAGAGGAAGTTACACGACGGCTTGGTCTTATCTTTACTGCGCTGGCACTCGTTGTCCAAACACTCACTTTTATTGCACCGGCAAAAACTACCCTCGCCGCAAGTTTGAATGACATTATTTATGGTGGAGGTACTAAATCCAGTATACAAAATGACCTCAACAGAGGTTGTGACAGTAAAAACAGATGTGATTTAAAAGCAATCTTTAATGCATACGGCATTACCGCCTCAGAAGTGGCGAATGCCAAAGAAGTAAGTATTGTATCGAGTACTGCAAACAACTATTGGTCAATTGGGCGGTCACCCCGTGGCTACGGTGGCGAGGTAACAAAGAACATTCCAGGGGGACCAACGGTTTATGCTCGAACGCTCCATGGGTGGGCGGCAAACAAAAGCTGGCCGGCGCTTCAAGTAACGACTGGTCAAGGTACACGTTGGATCCTTAAAGAGTGTGGCAATATCGTCACCAAAGAAGGCGCCCCACAGCAGCCCGCAGCGCCAGCCGACGTGACAATTAGCAAGAAAGTCAGTAAGTCGAACGTAAAACAGGGCGAGAAGTTCTATTATGACCTTAAGGTTACTAATATTGGCAAAGGCACAGCAAAAAATGTACTGATATACGACACTACCGTTCCCGGCCTTGAACTACAGCCCGACGGCCTCAGCACCGACCCATTGGTTACTGTTATGCGCTGGCAAACCAAAACACGCCATACCATCGCCCCCGGCCAAACAATGAACTATCGTCTATTCGCAATCGCGCGTGCAAAAGGCCCGGCCACGCTTATTAACAAAGCCTGTGTTGATATTATTGACGCGAATATCTATAACAATTGCGACCAAGTGCCCGTAACAGTTGTCGAACCGTGCCCTATACCCGGAAAGACCAACATTCCAAAAAATGACCCTGCTTGTAAATCAAGTCCAGCAATTAGCGTAGAAAAGACCGTCGATAAGCGTACGGTCAAAGTTGGCGACACTTTCACCTATACACTCAACACGACCAATAAAGGTGACGTAGATTTAACTAGAACTGCATTTAGTGACACCGCTCCGGATCAAGTAGAATTCTTAGAAGTCAAAGAACCCGGCGAAACGAATTTTAAGCCTATTGCAAATCGGCGAGAGTACACAAGCAAAATTTTCTCTCTTGGCAAAGGTAAGACTGTAAGTGCACAAATTAGAGCACGTTCGATTGCATCAGGCAATCAAGTACTGAATACCGTGTGTGTTATTGCAACAAACCCACAGAGCAACGCGACGACCGGCACTTGTGACGATACACCTATCACCATCACAACCCCAACCACACCACAACCTGAATCTTGTCCGTACCCAGGAAAAGAAAATCTGCCCAAGAGTGATCCTCGCTGTAAAGAAGATGTCCCCACGAGCTACTGCACAGTGCCTGGCAAAGAGAACTTACCCAAGAACGATCCAAAATGTAAACCAAACTGTACACTCGATCCGAGCCTCAACTACGATGATCCAAAGTGCATACCCTGCCCTATTGAAGGTAAGACAAATCTACCAAAAAATAGCCCGAACTGTAAGCCGTGTGATGAAACAAAAAAAGACCAAAACGGTAAAGACATCAGTTGTCTTGAGCTTCACAAAAAAGCGCGTAACATTACACAACAAATTGCTGATGCAAATGGTACCCGAGCACAAGCTGGCGACACCATCGAATATACGCTTTCGGTGCGAAACTTAAGCAAGGTGGCGCGTAGTGGATTCGTCATTGAAGAAAACCTAGAGGACGTACTTGAGTATGCAGATATCATTGATGCAAGTGGTGCTACATTTACCGATAGTCCCGTAAAAATGCTGTCGTGGGCCGGAGTTAATATTAAACCAGGCGAAACGGTCAGCCGAACAATTCTTGTTAAAATAAAGAGCGCAATTGTCAGCACGCCCGCCTCGACATCCGACCCGCTCTCGTATGATATGCGAATGGTGAATGTATATGGCGACACTATTCGAATTGATCTCCCAAAAACTCCGATCAAAACAATTGAACAAACAATCAGCAAACTTCCGAGCACTGGTTTTGGAGTAAACATAGTCATTAGCACAACGCTCCTGATGGCTGCTACATACTTTTACTTCCGAAGTCGCACGATGGTAAAAGAGCTGAGCTTGATCAAACAACAGTTTAACTATGCAACGGGAGCCTAGCCTATGAGCGAGCAATACAAAGGTCATGAAAAGCACGGTGAGAGCCACGTAAGTAGCAACGAGGCAAAGAGACACCATGAAAGATTGAATGATAATCGAGAGAAAGCAGCCGAGAACGCTCAAAACAACCACCGGGAAGCTGAGACCATTCGACGCGAAGTACAAGAAAAAGCCATTTCAGGGGCGGAATACCACAAACCACAATCTGAGCAACGACAACCCGCTCCTCCTCGTACTAAACAAGACAAGACACACGCCTTCGATACAATCATGCACCATACGCATCAAAATATGTCAAAACCCGAACGCGTCTTCAGCAACGTCATACATACACCAGCGATTGAAAAAACAAGTGAAGTCCTAGGTAAAACTATCGCTCGCCCTTCGGGTATTACTGGCGCGACGGTAGCAGCCGTCATTGGACTGTTACCTATTTATAGTGTTGCTCGATTTGCAGGATTTGAGCTTTCTGGATCAGAAATGCCACTGCTGCTTGCGGTCGGGTTCGTCACGGGGCTCCTCGCTGAATGGGCATACAAAGCGGCTTGCGTTTTACTTGGCAAACATTAGCCCAGCACCGGTCTTACAGGTTAGCTTCCTCTTCCTTGGAGTGATGGATCAGACCTTGACGATCAATATCAATTTGCCCATTTGCTAACTCACTTGATTGAATTGCCGTATTAACCGCTGCTGCTTGTTCTTGTGTGCTAATATTTTCAGGATTTTTGACCTGTACTACCATATCTTCAACACCACGATCGCTCGGGCGAATTGGGCTTTGTTGCGTTGGAGCTATGGCAGCCTGCGACTGAGCAAGGGCCTGTGGCGGTAAAGTACTCCCAAAAGTAGGCTGGGCTACTCCCTGCGATCCCGAGGACACTGGAGTTAAAGAAGGCTTCTGAGCCATTTCTTGACGCCGTTTTGCGAGCCATTCGTCAAGGAACGATGACGAACCAGGTCTTGGGGGTGCAGCGCCTCCTGCAGGCCCGAGCGTACGCTGTGGAGACTGTCCTTGCTGACCAAATGTTGACTGCGGTTGTGCACCGAATGCTGGCCTGTTACCAAATGTAGGCTTTGGCGGCTCAATTGTTTTGAGTCGATCAAATATTTCTTTCTCTACAACTGCACGAGGCCTACCATATTTTGCAGCCGAAAGGCGCTTCAAAGCATCCCCAAGCTGCTGATTTGGATTACCGAGTGGTGGCAAGCTATTCATACTGAATGGCTGCGCGGGTACGCCATTCACCAACATCTGGACCGCCCAATTGTAGTTTGGCATCTTAGTCATATCTTCGGTGTCAAACACAGGTGTAAAATACTTCACCAAAAAATCAGCGTCGTTAGCGCCAGTACGAGAGCTAACCACAGTACCAACGTTCCCAAATACTGCGTCTCTGATTTCATCAGTGAGTTGTCCAACAAACTGATTGGCTACAATTAAACTCAGGTGGTATTTACGTGCTTCAGAAAGAATATCCGAAAACGTTTCGGTTGAGAAGTTTTGAAACTCATCAACATATAGGGAAAAGTCTCGCCGCTCAGATTCATGCACATTCGCCCTTCCCATTGCAGCGGCGTAGAATTTCATAACAAAAATCATACCGAGCAATTTGGCATTTAACTCCCCTGTTTTACCTTTGCTCAAATTTACCAACAAAATTTTACCTTCATCCATTACCTGTCGTAGGTCAAAGGCGCTTTTTGTTTGTCCTATAATGTTCCGCATCATTTCATTCGAAAGAAACGCCCCAAACTTACTCACAAACCAACTTTTTACCTCACCGAATTCATTAGAACGCTCACTGCCAGGCATTTCTTTTAGCCAAAAGTCCAGCACCGTTTGATCGGTAACGTACTTCAGCTTTTGATTCACATATTGCTTGTCGTTAAAGAGCTTTGGAATATCAACAAACGTACCACCTTCCGGGCCAGCCATGACAGTAAGTGCTGCGTTTCGAAAAAGATGTTCGTACCGCGGCCCAATAATACCTTGTCGTTGTGGATCATACAACTTATATAGCATGTTAATGGCTTCCTGTATCAGGAAGTCTCGCTGTTCGCGGTATTGAAACTCAAATAAGTTAAGACCAAGTGGAAAATCCATCTCACCAGGAGCAAAATAGATTATGTCCTCCGCTCGCTCTTTTGGCACCATACTGAGCAATGTTTCGGCAGTATCACCGTGTGGATCAATAAATGCGAAACCCTTACCATCGAGCATGTCTTGCAATGCAAGATTTTCAAGCAAGACCGACTTACCAGTACCTGTTTGCCCAATAATATACATGTGTCGAGCGCGATCTTTATC
>CAZNJH010000013.1:0-2371 GCA_964573355.1 uncultured Candidatus Saccharibacteria bacterium
CTACTATTTGTGGGGGTATTGATACATATGGTCCAAGAATTGATGCACCCGCCATTGTTGTGGATCCGACGAAATATCCCGAATCATATCAGCGGCTTCTCGAAGAAGTTGTTAGGCGGACTGAAGTAGTTGGAGTAGTGCAAACAAGGCTTGCTCTGATCTCGGTCTTCAATACGGTAACAGAGAATATGCCTTATTCTAAGCTTGGCGAACAAGCAACTGAAGCGCGTGTGGCAAGAGAGTTTTATAAAACATCTAAAATCCCAAGTGGTGCTAAAATTGAACTTTCTGAATACATCGACGATGGAGTAGGCGTTTGTCGAGAGCAATCACTCACAGTAGGAGCACTAATTGAGCTACTTGGTGCTCGCGGGATTGTACGTGGATTCCCTCGTGTGCACCGTAATATGGACGTAACAGAGGGATTTGGGCATCAGTGGGTACGTTACAACTCGGCACAGGGTACCCCATATATTCTTGATGTTGCTCAAGGGGTCTATGGGCAACTTGGACAGGTAGTTGCCCAGCACGGACCACAGTATCTTCTACCTGGAGAAGTCGCGCCAGTAGCAGCTCAAGCTAATCCCCGAGTAATACGAAGCTCCTCGGGTGTATAACCTGACTCGCGGCAAGTCCATTCCACATACAATAACCGCCTCCATTGCCTCTGTTCTTCTTCAATTAAGTAGGCCTTACCCCGGTGTAAGTGCGACTGCGCCAGTAAATGTAAATCAATGTCACCTTCGATATTGATCACTAAAGGTATAACCTGCAAATAATTTGTAGCTCGGCATAGCTTTACCATGCGTGAGTACTCTTCACACTGTCATGGAAAATACCATAGAGTTGACTACTAACATAATCTATGTTAGTATATTGATAATTAAGAAGTGTTAATTAAGGAGTAGTGTAGCCGTATGTCTCACCCAGCGTTTTCAGAAATACCCGACCCAGCCGTTGCAGCAATTTGTAGCGAAGGCTTTGAAGATGACTACGTATTTTCCGTTACTCCTGAAGTTGCTGAAAAATACGGTTCTGGGAATCTTTACTCTGGAGCTTCAACACTTCTCGTAGCCACAGCCTGTGTTATTGATAGAGGCAGCAGAACAGTTGGTTCGGTATTTGCACCAACAGTACGCTTCTCACCAGCTGACGTTCCTGATGTAAGCAGGTTATATCGTGAGGGTGTTGGGGTACACCAAGATGGACGGCTTGATATAATTGCTGCTCCAGTAGTGCAACTGGGTGGCAATGTAGAGGGCTTACAGGGTTGGGGTGTCAGAGATGTTTTTGGACGTGGACGAAGTCTTTTAGCTGCGCATGTGGTAACTAGGGAGCTGGAGGATGGCAAGCTAACAGATAGTCTTATATTCCCTCGTTCGTTTGCAGAGGATCTGCCTATGGTAGTTAGGGATGCTTACACAAGAATGCTTCACTTGAAATCGCAGTTACCAAAAGAAGGTCCATACCGAGCCGTATTTGACAAGATTACGGGACCAGTTTTGCGTAACGAGGCAGTTGTCAAAACGTTAGGCAGCATGCTAGCTTCTTCTTTCTTGCCAACTCCAGAGCAGAATGATGCTTCTTTAGGTCTTTAAACTGTAGTGCGTTACCGCTGAGTTACATAGCCACTCTTATGCCTAGTCCACTCAACATACAATAAGTCACACCACCCCATCTGCTCCTCAATGATATGGTGCCAATTTTTTCGCACAAGCCCCACCAAATCATAAGCACTTTGGTGTGTGGTTTTTTGTTTTCTTAGACGGTCTTTAGTCTTCTATTCAGATTGCGGATCTTCCCATGCAAACATTGGGTCATACGTTACAAGTGCATCCAGTACTAAATTGATCTCGGCTTCATGATCTGTCGCTAATTTTCTCTGCTCCATATCTTTAACGAAATCGTCTTCATCCTCATCACTCACTTCAAATAATGGGTTGCCAGCTATTCTGAAGTGAGTCTCGGAGTCTATTTGATGTCCTAATTCTCCAAAAATATCAATAGTTACCCTATGTGTGTCTACGATGAGATCTCTCTGTACTGTGCTCATAGACAAGCTCAGCACTCTAGTGGGCATTTCTGGTATTCCAAAGTCAGACCAGTCTTCATCTCGTAAAATATAGGTTTGTCGTTGGTCACCACTAGGAGACCACGTTATCTTCCTGATTTTCCTGGGTGGATTTCCTTGGAGTGTATAGTCTACACCTCCTATTACGAGGTCAACTCTGTCTACTAATTGGAAAAAACTGTTCAGTGATGGATCTTTTTCTCGCATGTGTTAATTATAAAATAACTGCTGTGATTAAACACAAACATTTAGACTAATACCAGTCCATGCATCACCTTTCGGGTATATAGCCACTCTTGT
>CAZNJH010000013.1:2381-10031 GCA_964573355.1 uncultured Candidatus Saccharibacteria bacterium
GAATTCAATATACCGTAAACTTTTCCGTCTCATCTGTTCTGGTAAGTAAAGTGCCAATTTTTTGCTCAAGCTCCATTACACACAAGCGCTCTAATCTGCGAATTACCTATGGATATTGACTTATCTTGCAAAACCTGTTAATGTACTGACATGTCAAAATACTATCGCAGTCGACAGGTGCGACTCAAGGATCCTCTTCAAGTACGTAATGCCAGCGATCTTAATTCTGGCGACGAAATAGCGGTGTTTGATGTTCTTACAGGAAATGAACGATTTGAGCGTGTTGTAAGAACAGCTCTTGCGTTTGCGGGCGTTATTGGTTCGCAAGAGGGTGGAAGAGTCGGTGCAGCAAAAGATGCCTGGCGATTTCAAAATCCAGAAGGTCTTTTACCTCTCTACCACGGTAATGTTAACTGGGTGAATTTAGATGGTGGTTATGCAAGTATTGCAATACTTGGTTTAACCGACCAGCGTGGTAAACGAAACAGCAATGAGCTAATTGAGTTGGGTATCGAAGGTTTGGTTGCGCCACTTGAACCAATCGACTACATTGCATCATTTGATGACATGGGACTCCGATCTACTAGTGTAGGCGCAATTTATGGCCCGAATCCCTTACGAGAGAGGTCTGGCACTTGGGAGCCACACGTTACACTCAGAGTTCACCCACGAGTTGGGTAGTGAGGCCTCGCTCTGTATTTATAATCGAACGAGCCGTAACCGCAGTAAGGTATACTAACACCATGGATTATTTAGGGCATATTGCCGGAGTACTTACTTTGTTTGTTTTTGTGCCGCAAGTTATTAAAACGATTCGGAGTAAACGTACAAAAGACTTGTCATTTTTGACGTTTTTTATTACATTAATCGGCGCATCCTTGTGGGTAATTTACGGGATTAGTCTGGGCAAATCTCAAATATGGTTTTCTAACTCTGTTGTGGTCATACTGAGCGTGATAATACTCGGGTATAAAATTAAGTATAAATAACGATTATTGGATGACACGCCACTTCACCATTACCGCTGCGCAGCTCAAGCAACGATATGGAACAAAGTAAGCTTTAATTTCTCACAAATGTTGGAGCGTGTAGCAAAGAGCGGTTTATTCGCTTTTTTCTGGTATGTGGCAGGCTGGGACGCCGGTGGTTCGGTGTGCTGAATCTGGAGCTACTTCTGTGATTTTCCCGGGCACTACTGCGCACGCTTGGTGATATAAGGCATCTTGAGATGCATGATCGTTATTTGATTCAAACGTGAACGGAAACGTGTTGATCGTACAGAACACACTTTCAGCCGGTAGTTTAAAATGTATAATTTTCGGTGCTTCATTCTGAGTTGCGAGGATGTCTTTGCAGTACCTTTCGACTTCAGGAAGCCCTTCTGAAATAGCTGGAAATTGTATGACATTACCACCTTCTGCTGCGGCTAATTCTGCTGCGGTGAGCAGCGTGGTGGGTGTCGGGGCTTGGTCAGGTTGGCCTGAGAAATTGCCACAACCCGTGGTTGCAACGCAGAGCGAGAGCAGTGGCGCTGCGCACCGTGCCATATTTCGAGGGAGTCTGTTGAGCCGTTCTAACATGTTTCTTGTACCTCAGATTATATTGAGGCGATTATATTATAAAATAGCAAATAAAGCAAGTCATGTTCACTGTGTGGTGGTTTCGCTGGCAGTTCACGGAGCTTCGGCTATACTAATACTATGCTAGAACATCATATACAGCGGGCAATTGTGTATCGGCTGGCGCTCACGCCGAGCCTCACGTTCAGTGCATTAAAGCCGGAGACGATTGAAAACAAGCTATTCACGTACCATTTAAAAAAGGTTGTAGCGGCTGGTCTTGTAGAAAAAAACTCGAGTGGTGAATACGCTTTGACTTCGCAGGGCAGGCTGCTCGGGGTACATGTTTTAGAACGAACTGAAGCCATGGCTGATCGCGCTTATTCGGTATTATTTTTGGTTATACGACGTACGCAAGACAGGGCATGGTTACTCTATCGGCGCGGCTCTCACCCACTCTATGGAAAAGTTGGATTTATGCATGCGACGCCGAACGCACATGAAACATCGCTTGAAACAGCTGCACGGGTGTGCAAAGAACGCACCGGACTATCAGCTGAATTTACAGCGCTCGGGAGTGGCTTCTTTCGAGTATTCGAAGGTGAAAATTTAGAAAGTTTCACAAACTTCACGCTGTTGGTGTGTGAGCACGCAACCGGTGAACTTTCAGGTAACGATGAGCTGGCGGACTATTTCTGGACCACCGAACTCAATCACAATAACCAAGAGCTGCTCCCGAATATGCCGACACTCATTGAGTTGTACGAAGTCGGCACGCCATTTTTTGTTGAGAAGATGCTTAAAAGTACGCGTTAAGCAGCTGTTGCAAAGAGATCTACGGCATCAGCATAGGCATTGAATACTGCATCAGGTGCTTCGCGTCGCGTATGTACCGCAAAGCCACTGTCGGGATCTGCGAGTTGCGCCAGTGTTGGGGTGGCGTTGAGGTGATGCCCGACGCTTCGCGTATCTCGAAGCAGCCCGAGTGAACGTTCTCGTACCATTAACTGCACATCGGTATCACTGAGCCAGGGGTTGTCGGCAATAAGATTTCCCGCGTCGGCACCAATTAAGCGCAGGCTTCCATTACCGAGTTCTTGGCCGAGTATTATGTGCCGACGATCGAGTGGTTTGGCAACGCCGTTTCGGTATGCGGCAACCATGCTATCGGCGCAGGCTAATGTAGTGCCTTGCAATCTATCAACAGCGTCTGCCGTTAACCGATGGGTACCGAGCGGTGCAGAGCGGTTAGGGTGTGCTCGTTCAAGATCAAGCCGTGGCAATTTGAGTCGACGTCTCATGTGTGATGCTTGTTCGGCGTAGGTGTGCCATGCGCTGCCAAGCAGCTCCATCCCGCCAATGTTTCTTAGGTAGGCCTGACTGGTTGGGTCTTCAACCGCTTCAAGCATGTAACTTAGCATTGCAAGGCCGTTGCGCTGCATGCGGGCGACGAGCCAGCCGTATGGTTTGCCCTGGCGGAGTTCAGTTTCAGCGCCTCTTCCTTTGGGCGGCACATAGCCTGGTCCTGCGCCGAGGTTAGTTGGTAAATCGAAATCTGTGGGGGGGTTGGGTGTAATTAATTCTTTCATGCTTTTAGTGTGAATGAACGCCACCCAAAAAGCAGTGAACAATTTTTCACCAAACCATCTCATTGTCTTCTGCACATGCAGCTGCGCGAATGATCTTCTTACCTTCACGCGCTTTATGCGTATAGCAAATTTTAATGATGAGGAATTCCTTATCCGCCCAGTTAAACTTGTAAAGTTTTACGTTTTGATATGTTTTGCCAAAGATAGCTACCATATCGAGCGGTTTATTTTTAAGTTTGGACAGATATATTTGCTACCTTTACTATTTAATGATATAGTTATATTTATTATGAGTAGACGAATGATGAAGGCAGGACAAAAGGCATTTGATGCCTGTGACGTTAAAAGTGTGAAATTCTCTTCACTTTCGTATCCGCCAGGTGTAGATATTATTAAAACTGATTATGCCGTGATACCTAAAAAGGCTAAAGATGTAGCAAGTGCAGTTGAGGGCACATCAGATGCTATCGGTAGATGGTATGGTGGTTCGAGAGCAAGACTAGACTGTCCTTATACAGAGGATGCTGGGGTTGAAATTGAGTCTCAGTTTAATAACCACCTTACGAAAGAAATCGCATATGATAGCTTACGCTCTATAGCTGCGACTATTGCATGTAGGACTTGTCAGTATTCAAGCATGACTCCTGTAGAAGTAACTATTCGACGAACCGAGTTTGCAGCAGCCGAGGCTGAAAGGTTGAAAGCCTTTGCATTACTTGAAGAAGCTCGTCAGGAAGTTGCAGCCATTCTTCAACAGTTATCACAAGATTAAAGTATCATACTAAATATATGTGTGGACAGCTCACGCTCTACGGGTTTCAAATGGTGGAACTATTGCGGATGGCACCTGGCAGCAATTCTTACACACTGATCAAAGAAGCCCTGATCTCCCGAAGGTACTCATCGGAACCCCTGCGGATATGAGAAAGGTGGCTCTTGCTGCTGGAATCACCGCTCGCTGCGCAACAATCCTCTGGGCCGACACGCAAAAAGCATTTTCGCACTAATAGCCGTATACAGTCTTCCGGTTTCTCAAATCTAACTCCCCCCTACTCACATTCTATTGCCAGGCAGGAACACGATCGGGTCTGATTGCGGTAATCCAGGTTTGGCCAGCATTGAGTTCAACCTCTTTATTTGCGGCGTCACTAAACATAATCTGAGCTTTATCACTCGCCTTCTTCCAGTTGATTTCACTGACCGTGCCATTTTGAAATAGCCAGGCTTTGCCGCTGGTGTTTACATCCGGATAACTATAGCCGTTGGAGTCACGAATCACATCGTGCGGAACCTGCATGACAATAACTACTTTTGGCGCAACCTGTCCTTGTTCCCGATCATTATGAGCAGCGCCACCAACACTTCTGAGATAGCTATTGCTTGCTTTGTCCCAGCTATAGCTTACGGCGAATACTCCGGTTGAAACGGGTACGGTAATGCTACTGGCAGTGGGCGCATCAGCTGGTGCTTCTTTTTTAGTACGCTTCCAGGTCGTAAACGTACTACTGTTATAATTTTTTGCGCGGTTGAGTGCCTGTAGTTTTTCGTCCGTGGTGTAGACATTGTGCGGTGCTGCACGGTTTGTCACCCGCGTGAAGGCGCCGGCGTTAAAAAACTGATCGAGATCTTTAATTTGTCCTGACCGGAGTTTTCCAAGGGGAATATCACTGCCGCCAACATGCGCCAGCCCAGCATCAAAGGCTGCAACCCAACTTGCAAATTGCGGACGCACACTTCGCACTGGTCCAATTTGGGCGGGGCGAGCTTCTTGATACAAGAGTAAAAAGCGTGTAATGCCACCTTCTGCAACGCTTTCAAATACTACACCGGCATCTTTTATACCACTTTGTGGGCGTGCTTCAGGACTGTTTTCTACCATAACACCAGTAACGGGTCGTTTGCTGTCTGCCTCGTTCACTTCGAGGCCCGTGAGCGGTGAGTATATCTTTTCGTCCACATTCTTCTTGATTGTGACGCTTGGTATGGAGGCAAATTTAAGATTTTGGAATAAATAAATGATGCTGCCGCCAATTAAGATGATAATTGCAATCAATATACCTAAAACCAGCTTTCGGTGACGATGGAGCCACGCATTTATCTGTTTGACTCGCCGCCCTTTTGGATGATCGAGTGGTTGTTGATGTGGTTGGTACGATTCGAAGGTATGAAATTGCTGTTTGTCTTCTTTTTTGTCCATACTTCTTATGGTATCACATCATGTAGAGGGTTGCAGCTACAGAGGTCGCGAGATTAAGGCTGCTGACGCCCGTGCGCATTGGCAGACGGATGATCTGGTCAGATTTTTCAAGCGTTTTTTGAGTAATGCCGTGCCGTTCAGTACCAAAAATATACACTGCTTGTTTCGGGAGTTGCACTGCGGGGGCTAATTCACCGGTTGGATCGAGCGATATGAGCGCACGGTCACCGTGCATCTGTTCAAGTGCTGCATTAAGCACTGGTAGTGCATAGTGGAGCCCGGCCGCACCTCTAATAATGGCGGGGTGCCAAACATCGACAGTACCGCTCACCACGACGGCCGCTGCTTCGGCTGCAGCAGCAACACGGATCACTGCGCCAATGTTTTCAAGATCTCTCGGATTTTCTAAAAACACGATTGGGCGCTGGGGGTCGATGTCAGTGTGTGTATAGTTAACCCGTCTCGCTGCGGCAATAACACCAGTGCGGGGTGGCTGCGGACTGAGCTTGGCAAATGTCTGAGCACTTACTGTGATGGCTTGAGCAAGAATGCCTGACTCCACATCAGGTGCAAGTTCGTGCAGGAGCGCTGTAAGCTTTTCGTGGTCACTGCAGATAATGTGCTCGAATGTGGCCTTGAACCGGGCGGCGTGTTTGAGCGCTTGGACACCTTCAATAATCGCAAGCTCTGTGCTGCTGCGCATCCGTTGAAAATAGTCGATGAGCTGGGTATCGTTCATATTGCTGCTGTATCAGTTATAAAATTTCAATACTACGCTGTATGCGAGCGATGGTTGTTTGTTTGCCAAGGACACTCAAAGTTTGGTTCAGTTGGGGGCTTGCTGGTGCCCAGGTGGTGGCGACGCGAATAATACTAAAGAGCACCGCTGGTTTCTCACCTGTTTCTTCAAGCAGCTGGTTGAGGCGACGCTGGATATCCTCTTCGGTATAGTCGCTTTGCTCAAGGCTGGCAGCACTGAGCTGGAGCAATTCTTTGAGCCGACTTTTTTCTACCTTCTTGAGCTGCTTATTACCTTCGATTAAAGCAAGATCAGGTGTTGGTTCTGCAAAAAAGAACGCGGTTAATTCGGATAACTCCGCAAAGAACTTTAAGCGTTCTTGGACGAGTGCAAGCACTTGTTTTTTGTAATCGTCAGTATGCTTTGTTGCGCTGTCGGACCAGTAGTTTGTGACCGCTTCATATAAATCATCGATCGACATTTCACGAATAAAATGACCGTTCGTCCAAAGGAGCCGTCGTTGGTCGAAATGTGCACCACTTCTTCCGACGCGTTCAAGACTAAACGCGTCAATCAGTTCTTGCTGCGTGAAGACTTCTTTTTCAGTACCATCATTCCAGCCAAGCGTGGCAATAAAGCTCACCAGTGCTTCTGGGAGAAAGCCTTCGCGAACATAATCAAGTACATCTTTGGCACCATCACGTTTGCCAAGCTTTTTATTACCCGTTTCATTTAAGATGTGGGGCATGGTTGCGAAGATTGGATGTTCAAGCCCAAGGGCTTCGTAGAGATTGAGATAGTTTGGCATACTGGAGATGAACTCTTGACCGCGAATGACATGAGTTATTTCCATTTCAGCATCATCAACAATATGGCAGAAGTTGTAGGTCGGGTAGCCATCAGATTTAATCAGGATAAAATCATCAATCACTTCGGGGCCAGTTTTAAGATCACCCATGACTTCATCATGCCATTGGTACGACTTTGGATCCGACTTAAACCGCAGCGGTTGTGTGCCATCCCAGACCGGTGGATGCTCCGGCCGATGGTTTCGGTACAAAAATGGCTGTTTACTTTTTTGGGCTGCTTCGCGGAACGTTTGCACTTCCTCAGGTGTGTACGGATCAGCATAGGCGCGGCCGCTTTCAATAAGTTTCTGTGCCCATTGTTGGTAGATTTCAAGGCGATCACTCTGGCGATACGGGGCAAACGGTCCGCCAATATCTGGTCCTTCGTCGTACATAAGTCCAAGCGTTTGCAAGCTTTTGATTAAATGCTCAGCCGATCCTTCGACTTCTCTATTTTTATCAGTGTCTTCAAGCCGTAAAATAAATTGACCCTTGTTTTGCCGTGCCACCAGCCAGGCAAATAACGCGGTACGTATACCACCAACATGCAAATAGCCCGTTGGGCTGGGTGCAAAGCGTGTTCTAGCCTCCATGAGCTGACCTTTTGCCACGAAGTGCTTCGGCAACCACTCCGGCTCCGATCCCGATTTCAAGTGTACCGAGGATATCTGTTTGTGTAGGCTGCGGTGCTGCCTCTGTTGAGACTAAATCATCTGTT
>CAZNJH010000014.1:0-9908 GCA_964573355.1 uncultured Candidatus Saccharibacteria bacterium
CTACTATACCCCGCAATCCGCAACGGATTTTTTCACCGCATTAGAGACGCTGCCCATTCATGAAAGACCACGCCTGACCGTTGAAGAAGTTGCTCTCAGTAGCGTGGCCAAGTCACACTATGCCGAACATGATAGACGATCGAAGGCTTGGGTGGCGGTAAAATAATTCCACACCTGTTCCGTGGTGGCCCGCCACTTGAACAAATACCACTTTTGTGGTATTATTTTTACTATGAAGACTTTGTTTGTATGTGATGGCAACGTAGCACGCAGTCAAGAAGCTGCAATCTTCTTTGATGACCTTACGGGTGCAGAGCATACTGCCACTAGTGCTGGCGTCAATGTTAAAGCTGGTAAGCCTATTGACCCTCTCGTAGTAGAAGTTATGGGCGAGGTAGGTCACACAATGTCATATTGCTATCGTAAGCTCATTATCCCTGAAATGGTAAAAGCAGTTGATCTAGTTGTTTCGTTCAAGCCCGAAGATGAACTGCCCGAATGGGTGTTAGATTTAACTGCTCCGAGCTATTGGGACGTAGCCGACCCTAAAGGTCAGCCGCTAAGTTTTCATCGCGCTGTGAGAGATGAGATTTATAAGCTAACAACTAACCTTGTAGCCGAGTTTGACATAAAGTAGTTCCAAATTTCGTCTGCCAAGGCCCGCCACTTGATCTAATTCTGTTATTTTCGTAGAAGGCAAACCAGATGCCAGAATCACGGCTATTGTTAGGCGGTTTTTTGTTATATTAAGACTATGAAGTTTTCTATTAAAGATGGCCATGATTTTGGGTGGGGTGGCTTAAAAGCTAAAGCAATAAGCTCAAAGGAAGAATTTGAGAATGCATCTGCTGCCTACTTTGAAGTTACTGGCAGCCATGGAAAAGTGAAAACAGAACTAAGTGACCGAGTTTATCTGGTTCTTGGAGGCGAAGGGTTATTTGTTATTGACGGCGAACAAGAGCTATTAGCTGGCAGTCATAACTTTTCAAACTGGACTGTCCACAACGGCACACGAGAACTAGCCATGTGGACCACCAAACCTGCAATTACCCAGCAAATGAATGATTATTTTGATTCGCTCGTCGCGGAATAGAACCGCTCTCACAACCGAACTCCCCAGACCTGAGTAAATTAAGCTTATTTTACCGACTGGTCTGGATTGATTTGTTGTAATTTTATGTATTCTTTGACGTTATTTTGGGCACGATATTCTTTTAAGTACTGCGTCATGTCTTTCACTTTTATCCTGATGATTGCAACTTTTGCACGGTTTTCATCTACTTTTTCAGTAACAGCAACAATAAAGTAATCACTCGATGTCTTAATAACATCGCTCACTTGACCCGGCTGGAGCTGAAATACTTTTTCTGCAACTTCTGGCGGTAAATTCGCGCGGCCTCGCTCGACAACGCCTATGTCACCCCCAAGCTGCTTTGTTTCGAGGTCTTCAGAAGAAGATTTAGCGGCATCGGCAAACGACTTGCCTGCTTTAATTTCTGCCAAAACGGTTTCCGCTCGTTTCGGTGCTGCTTTGTCGAGTTCGCGGGCAACTTTTTGTCGCAAAATATTATCTCTAATATACCGGCGCAGTTCTGATTCGGTAAAATCAAAACTCTCACCAAGTATTTGCTTTAGATCTCCACCACTCGACTTTATTCGAGCAACCACATCGTCAACTTCTTTATCTGTAACTGAAATCGCATTCTTTTTGGCAAGCGATCGAGCAATGGTATTTGTGAGTGCCTTGTCGAGCGCCGAACGCTTCAGATACTCAATTTGTCGCTTCCCGTCAGGAGATCGTAGGTCAGTCGTGCCGTACTTTTCTTGCCAGTGCAGCGAAGAAGTCAATTCGAATAAGTAACTTTCGTACGAGGTATACGACTTATTCACCCGTGCGACTGGAAACGGCAGTATACCTGTTACCCCTTTCGTAAAATCACTCGTATCTTGCCAGCGGTACAGTTGTAAGCCTGTATAACTCCCGAGCAGCCCGAGTGCTATCATCACAACTGCAATGGAAACAATTGCCACACGGTGCTTTGAGTGCTGAAATGGATATTTAAACTGGCGGCCTTTGCTAAGCACCTCATCTCGGTGACGAGAGACAGAATCATTGGTTACCCGTTGATCGGATTCAGACGGAGTGGGTTCGGCTTTTTTTGTTTGCTGCTTTCGTTTATTGAGCAGTGGTGTTAGTTTCTTCATCAAGTTCTACTCCGCTTTCTTTTATAGCCGTTACTATTTCAGCCTGGGTCTCGGCAGGATGCGGTACTTTTGAAATGACAAAATCCCCCACCAAGGTTTGTATAATTATTGTACCAAATCCAAGCAAAGTTTCTAGCATCCCACGGACCTCATAGTTAACACTCAAGATACGCTCTAAGCTAATGTCGCTGACGCTTCGACTCTTAAATATTCCTTTTTGGCGTATTTGAATAAACCGCTGATTTGTCACCAAACACAAACTGTAATACCAGCCAATCCAGTAGTAAAAAAATCCCACCGAGCCGACGAGAAGCCCAATACCAATCGGCTGTAAAAACTGAATAACAAAATCGCTCATATTCATGGCATCAGTACTCGTAAATAACGCGACAACTGCCCCTATAAGCATGCCAAACAACATAATAAACAGCCCTTTTCGCATAACGATCGGGTGTCGCCGGAAGGTCAGCAATACTTCTTCATCTTTAAACTGGCCTGCAAACTGCATCTTAATATTCCCTCTTATGCTTACAGTATAGCAAATATCGTCTTATCGCTCTGGGTATTGTGGTATCCCCACTACGATTCGAACGTAGATCTACTCCTTAGGACGGAGGTATTCTATCCATTGAACTATGGGGACATGGTACGCTTTGCGCTTATTATTTTTGCGCGCTTAAAGAAGGAGCACTTTATAGTATACCAGCAATGAAGCACAGCTATTTAGTAGTACTTGGCGTACATAATTGATTCGGAGCCAAGATCATAGCTTGGAATCTCCTGGTCTTCAAACCAGAGATTGATTTCATACTCGGCTTCTGCGGCCACTTCACTGGCGTGAAATAGGTTATGAATTGAGCGACCTTCAACATTTGCTACTGAAGGGCTGTCAACCGAATAATCACCACGGATTGTACCGACATCTGCTTTAAACGGTAAAGTATGCCCAGCAAGCTTACGCACCATGTCAACTGCTTGAATACCTTCGACCACCATTGCAACAACCGGCCCCGAGGTCATAAATTCCACCAGCCCAACAACGACATTCTTACCAATCTTAGTTTTATCTGTTGTACCAAGCACTTCTGCTGCATCGGCTTCTAAATTATCGAATGCACTCAGTGATTTTTCACCAAGCCTAGCAACCCATGCCTCATCGCTTACTGGATAATGCTTCTTCACCTGTTCTTCTGTTGGCACAAGCATCTTCATGGCAACAACTTTGAGGCCAGCTTTTTCAATTCTCTGAATGATATCACCAATGAGCCCGCGTTTCACGCCATCTGGCTTAATTAAACAGAATGTTCTTTCAAATCGAATGCTTTGCACTGCTGGGTGTGTTTTTGAACTCATTTAGTATTCACTCCTTACCTTAGTTTATAGTATTTTAACAGATATCAACACAATGAGCACCCCCGCCAGTAGAATTCGATACCAGCCAAACCAATAGAGACCTTTTTTTGCCAGTATTTTAAGTAATATGTGTATCGCTGCCATACCTGCCACAAACGAAATAAGGTTAGAAACGATAAAGGCGGTGGTTTCAGTTTGAATGAACCGTTGACCCTGTTCACTTACCAGTACCTTCAGGGCTGCCCCTAAAATAACTGGTACGCTCATCAAAAAACTCCACTCTGCGGCGACACTACGTGTTATACCAAGCCGAAGCGCCATGAGCATCGTAACCCCTGAACGAGATGAGCCCGATACCAACGATACACACTGCGCGATCCCAATCAGTAGTGCTTGAGTATACGTCATGTTATGGAGATCATTATTAACAGATAACTTCTCTTTTGACTCCCACCGAGCAGAAAACACCATCAATATACCGATTGCCAGTAACATAATGACGGCGGTGGTTGAACCATGAAGAAATCGTTCAATAAAATCCTGTAAGACAAAACCGACCATGACAGCTGGTATAGTTGCCACAATAAGTTTTAAGGTGAGTGAAATATCTCTTCGCTTTACAATATCGAGGATAATCTCAAGAAACCGTCTTCTGTAGTAAATTATGACCGCAAGCAATGTACCAAAACTAACCAGAACATCGAACTCGAATGAGCTTGGATTGTTGAGTATGCGACTAAATATAAGTACGTGTCCAGAGCTAGAAACCGGCAAAAATTCAGTAATACCTTGTATTAAACCAAGAATAACTACAATTAGGATACTCATTATGTTTAAGTATAGCATCTTGCGGCCGGAGGGCAGAGATTAGATTGTTGAAGTTTTCTGTATTCAAGGTCTCCAAATTCAATCTTCCGCCCTCCAATCGTCCCTCTGTTACAATAAACATATGTCACACCCTTACCTCTCCGACACAATCATTGAATTTTTAGAGTACCTAGAAATTGAACAAAATCGTTCACAAAAAACGATTTCCAACTATCATCACTACCTTATGCGGTTAATTGAATGTGCCGGCGATATTACGGTCGACAAGATTTCGACAGAAACTGTGCGAAAATGGCGGCTCTGGCTTAACCGATTGGAGAATGAACAAAAAAATGATATCTCAACTACCACGCAAAATTATCACCTCATTGCACTCAGGAGTTTTTTAAAATTTTGTTCAAAAAGAAACATCACCTCGCTACCTCCTGAAAAAATTGAACTGGCCCGCGTAAAACGGAAACAGGTGACATTTCTGAACCAAGACGAATTAGAAGCATTGTTCGCACAGCCTGATGTGAACACAAAAATTGGGCTAAGGGACAGAACAATACTGGAACTGCTATTTAGCGGAGGGCTTCGTGTGTCTGAACTTGTCAGTCTTGAGAAAGCACACGTCAGTACAAAACGGCGTGAATTCACTGTCCGCGGTAAAGGCCAAAAAGACCGCCCAATATTTATGAGTGAAGGTGCTGCTTTTTGGATTGATCAGTATCTACAGCAGCGATCCGACAGCTCTCCGGCATTGTTTATTCGGTACGGTGGCAGCAAAGAACAAGATACCAGTGGTGATTTTCTCCGTCTAACACCTCGGAGTGTGCAGAGAATCATCCTTCACTACGCAAAGTTGGCCGGCATCACAAAAAAGGTAACGCCGCACACCCTTCGGCACAGTTTTGCTACTGACCTACTCATGAACGGCGCCGATATTAGAAGTGTGCAGACCATGCTTGGGCACAGTGACATTTCTACCACCCAGATTTATACGCACGTGACCGACCCCCACTTAAAAGAAGTTCACAAGAAATTTCATCGAGACATTACAAGTCGTTAATCGGTAAGCGGATTACACTTCGCATTAAAATCTTCGGGTTTCTCGGTGATGCTAAATAACTTGCAAATACCTTCGGCCGATACCACGGCTGCGTCAATATCGTGATCTTCAAAATAGCCGCCACTCAGCGGGAAAGCCTGGCGTACACGTCGATAGACATCTTTTGCTCGGCCTGTAACGTCTACGGCCACCTGAGTCTGGGTGAGATCGATTGGATTGTTGTTACTATCGAGTAGTTCAACCTGAAAATCAGTTGCTGCATACACCGAGCCGATTCGAAGATAAACCGCATCGGCCCCAAAGTCATAGCCATCAAGCGTAATGATCTTTTCACACCGATACTCGTTTGTCCGATTGGTGCAATTGGCGTTAGTCAATGTATCTGATTCAGCAACATCGGCATTTCGCTTGAAGGTAATGGGGTCGTCAGTGTCAGCAGGGTTCAAAAATGCTACTCGTTGAGATATTTGATTGCGTGTGATTGATGACAGCGGGTGGTTAATGAGCGAGATCCTAAGCATAGGATTGAACTTATTTGCTTGCCAGTCTGTTATTTGTGGAAGATCTTGTCTATCACGCGCCTCATATACAACACCATTACTTTGATTCGTTAGTGACCATTTAATACGTAGCTTCTGAGCGTTGTTTGTTTTTGGATTTAAACGGAACATTGCCGTTGTTTGATTTGGCTCAGTAATACCGCGTACTTCGCCTGGCTCTGGGTCTATAATCTGGCAGGTATATTCAAGACCATAATCGTATCCATTTGTATTGCCGAGCTTGCCAGCAGCTGCGCCACCATACGGAGTACAGGTATTTTTGCTCAGACTCGGATTATCAGCTAATGCACGGAGCGCATCTTGAATACCAGATTCTGCCGAATAATACGCCCTGGTGCTTAAGTCAAAGTTTGTTGCAGTCCGCTGCTGCGAAAGTGCACTCGCTAAATAGCCCATTATCACAATCATGATAATGATGATAAATATAACAACGCTGATTAATGAAACAGCACCTTTTTGATTAAGCCGAGTCAGATAATATTTCATTTCAGTGCTCCTCTTGCATTTAGAATCGTTTGGAACCGTTCAACAGCGCAGGTTCTGACTGCCGAGCTCAGCACACTCCCCTTACACCGCACCGTTTCTGGATCGTTTGAGTTATTCAAGGCTTCTTGATCTGCTGTCGTAAACGTTCCGGCGACCTGAAAAAGCGCCCCGCTCAGTACTTGCTCTGAATTCGCTGTTTTCAGGGGAGTGATTTTAAGTCTCATCACGCGATAGCGTGTATCGAGTAATTCTTGAGCTTGTCCTACATTGAGTGAATCTGTGCAAGCTGCGACGTCTCGGTATAAACCCGTCTCGCCCCAAAAATATCTTCCACCCGCAAGACACAGCACTTGATAACCCGTACCATCTGCACAGTCTGATTTACCAGATGTGCACGAGAACGCCGTAGCATTCTGAGGGATGGTTCTGATCATACGAGTTATATCTTCAGTGGTGCGTTGCACGCCCTCCGAAAGCTGCCTGCGTACGGTACCACGAGTAAAGCTTCGATTCATAGCAATAAATCCGGCCGTGCTAATTACCATAACTGTGGTGAAAAGTGTCATTGCAAGCAAGAGCTCCACAAGCGTAAAGCCCCGTTGATTTCGCTTTAGGTATTTGCTCATGTATTAATCCTCACCAAAAACTGCGCATTATCAAGTTTCTGTGAGCCTCCGGTAACCTTCCAGCAGCCTCGCACATAAAAATCTACAAATCGCGGGTTACTTGCTGAACCATCACGCTGCAGCCAAATTCGCTGAGTCGTATCACCTTCGACTTGTTTTGAGCCCTTCATAAAAGAAAAATTTGTATTTGCTGGGTCAGTAGTGTCAGACACTTCAACAATACGAGCTTCACTCAACTTCCCGTCTTTTTCATTATCATCATCGCTGAACGAAACATTAATGTCATTGCATGGGTTGGCGCTTGGCTTTGCGGTCAGCCCACGATCAGCTTGTTGCTTAATTTTTTCTGGGCCGACTTGATTAAAGGCCTTGAGAAGCTCAGCTTGTTCTTTCAGCTGATTAACCATCACAACACGTTGACGCGCAGCTAGACTGATCTGAGAAGCACGGTTTGTTACTGACCACGCCGTGAATAACACTAAAGCAAGGAGCGCCATTGCTAAAATGACTTCAATTATGGTATCTCCGCGTTGGTTTAATCGGTTTCTCATCATGAGCATCCTTTAATCTTAAGTTCCGGGCGCAAGCTGTTCGTGTTAAACTCTAACGAACTTCGCCGATCGCCAAGGCTCAGCGTTGCACACGCTGTTGCCGTTAGATCAGCATCAACCGTACCGTTGAGTCCAGTGCTTAGTACTTGGGTTGTGCGAGGAGAAACATTATAGAAAAAATAATGCTTATTATTGCTGTTGGGACTCTGAATATAGCCGAACCGTACATCGGGTGTTGCCTGCATACCATTTTTGTAGAGTCGAATACGGGGCTCGATCTCGCTGCCTGTGACAATAATGGGCTTAAAGCAGTCAATAATAATATCCAGTGAATCTCCTTTGCAATCATCGACGTTTTTGCTTTTTTCCGGAGTGCGCAGAGAAATAACAGCATAATACGTAGCCTGCGTGTTGCTCAGCTCTACAAGACGACCATTTACCACGCAGCCACCTAAGTCTTCGGATGCGTTGGCAAACACTGGTGCAGCAGCGCCTGCTATAGTGCCTTCTTTGCATGAACTTCCTTCAATACGACTATTCACACCAACTTGGGCATCGCTCATTTCACGAACAATATCAGACTGTAACGAGCGCGTTGCATCAGTAAAACGAGTATTACGAAGCCGAGGCCCTAATCCGGTGAAGGCAACCAGCGCTAGCATACTGGAAATAGCTAAAAACAACATCACCTCAAGCAATGTGTAGCCGCCGTTATAACCGGGTCTTTTGGTTAAATATCTCACCCCGTCTCCTTGTTATTATTTTACCATAAGAACTACAGAGATTTAAGCATGCAATCCGCTTATTTTTAGATACCAGCCAATAATCTCACCGCCCCATAACACGGCCCCATAAGCCCCAATTAACAAAAAAGGGCCAAATGGTATACGCATTTTTTTATGATACCTTCCCATTACTGCCAGTACCAGCACGATTACAAGCGCAAGATAGGTTGCAATAGTTAGGCCAATAATTGAATGTTGCCAGCCGAGCAGCAAGCCAAGGACAAAACCAAGCCGCACATCACCGCCACCAATCCACTGTTCACGCGAGGCAACATATAAAAGATAGAAGAAACCTCCATAGCCAGCACTGCCGATAAGTGCTGACATCAGTGGTGCCGCGCTTGATTGTTCACCCGCAAGCAGCATTACATACAACAATGCTATCCCACCGAGACCATACACCAATTTTGTTGGAAGCATCATACTTATAAGATCCGAGAGAGCAAGCGTCACTGCTCCAACAACAAACAACAGGAATACCCCAAATATCGTTATCTGTAATCCACTTGTTATGTCATAGGGCCATAGCAGATACGTTGCAACAAATAGTCCAGCCGTGATCACTTCGGTGGCCACATAATGCCAACTGATTGGTTTACGACAGTACCGGCATTTGCCGCCCAGCAACACAAAACTCACCACTGGAAAGAGATCACGCCAACCGAGCACATGCCCACACTTGGTACACATTGATCGACCCTTAATAATTGAAAGTTCAGTCTGCTTAAACTTAGACAGCTTAGTCATTTGTTCATGCACACGCCATACCAATGCATTCACAAAGCTCCCCAGTGCTAACCCAAGGACAACTAAAGCCGCAATAATCATTCCACTCCTCCGCTACTGCCGAGAATCACGACAAACGTCACCCTTTTCAAGCTTCATTCGTATTACGTAATCTCTGTTATTTAACGGGAGTTCGGATCCATCACAGAATGTGCCGCCACTCTTATAATTGCCACCCCATTCTTTTTCTGGTAAATAAACTATGTGCCCTGGAGCATCGTTGTCCTTAATACTTGAGTACAGTTCACCACCTGGATCTTTTAAGCTGCCTATATACTCTGCGGTAAAGTCTGTGTTAATCACCTCAAATGAGCTCCCATCGGGATATTTTCCGTTGTTATCAGCGGCGTAGTTTTCAATCTCACCGGCGATTTTACCCAAATCAGCCCGGCGTTGTGTATCACGACGATTTATTGACGCTTGGCTAAACGCAATAAACGCCATAGCAAATATCAAACTTCCGACTGCTAACACCAAAACAACCTCTATTAGAGTGAAAGCTTTTTGATTCATTTTCATAAGAATAATCATAACCTATTTAAGCATATATAAACAGCCCCAAAGGGCTGTTTATATATGCAGTATCAGGCTAGTTATCGTCTTTGCAGACGTAGCCATTTTCTAGTCTAATCTGTACCCTGACTTTACCCTGTGTACTAGAACTAGGCGCTGAAGCT
>CAZNJH010000015.1:0-9861 GCA_964573355.1 uncultured Candidatus Saccharibacteria bacterium
GGTGGTGATGGTGGTTCTCTCGGCGTAGGTCGCGCACCTAAGACGCCTTGGGGCAAGCCGGCACTGGGTTATAAAACACGTCGAAATAAGCGTTCTAATACATTTATCGTAAGAAGCCGTCATCAGGCTAAGAGGAAATAAGTATGAGTAGAAGTCTCAAAAAAGGACCATTTGTAGACCCAAAGCTCGCTAAAAAAATAGCAGCTCTTGGTCAAGATGACCGTACGGTTATCAAAACGTGGGCTCGTGCTAGCACGATAGCCCCAGAATTTGTTGGCAGAACAATCGCCGTATACAACGGTAAGGTCCACGTACCAGTATTTATAAGCGAGAATATGGTTGGTCACAAACTCGGTGAGTTCAGCCCAACTCGCAAGTTCCGTAAGCACGGTGGTAAGGAAAAGTAGTATGGCAGTGTATGTAAAAGCTCAAGCAAACGGTATCACGATGACGCCACGAAAAATTGGTGAGGTTGCAAATCTCGTCCGTGGTCGCAGTGTTGCTGACGCGTTGGTTATTTTAGAACACACCCCACGTCGTGCTGCATTGCCAATCAGTAAAGTTATTAAAAGCGCTCAAGCGAATGCAACGAATAATCATAACGCTAAAGGCGACGATTTGGTCATCCACACACTTAATGTGAGTCCTGGCCCACGCTAAAAGCGTTTTCGTCCAGTTGCTCGTGGCTCAGCACACCCTTACCAAAAGCGAACGACACACGTAACGGTCATTGTTTC
This sequence comes from uncultured Candidatus Saccharibacteria bacterium, assembly GCA_964573355.1. Taxonomy (GTDB): domain Bacteria; phylum Patescibacteriota; class Saccharimonadia; order Saccharimonadales; family UBA7683; genus UBA7683. The sequence goes on from CAZNJH010000015.1 coordinate 738, forward strand.
TGGCGAGGAACGAGTTAAGAAGGCTTCGACCACTAAATCCACTACTAAAACCAAGAAGGAGAGCAAGTAATGGGTCAGAAAGTTAATCCTATCAGCATGCGCCTTCAGGTCAATAAACAGTGGCGTAGCAAGTGGTTTGCTGGGAAAAAAGAGTACGCAAGCTTTTTAAGCCAAGATCTCGCGGTGCGTCGTGAAATCGAGAAAAAGTTTGAGACTCGTGCTGTTATTGATCGTATTGATATTGAACGTTCACCTAACCTTGCAACAGTAACTATTCATACCAGCAAGGCTGGTGTTGTGATCGGTCGTGGTGGTGTTGGTGCTCAAGAAATCAAGGCACTCTGCGAAAAGACTCTCAAAACAACCGTCCGCGTTAACATTGAGGAAGTGAAACGTCCCGAACTTGCTGCGAAACTCGTGGCTGAAAACATTGCACGCCAACTCGAACGCCGGATTGCGTTTAGACGAGCCGTGAAGTCTACTGCTGCTGCAACAATGCGCGCCGGAGCTAAAGGTATTCGTATTGAAGTCGCCGGTCGTCTACAGGGGGCCGAAATGAGTCGTCGCGAAAAACACATTGAAGGAAGCGTGCCTTTGCATACACTGCGAGCTGATATTGATTACCATGCTGCACGTGCAAAGTATCCTGGCGCTGGTATCATCGGTGTTAAGGTGTGGATCTATAAAGGTGAGGTACAGTAATGTTATTACCAAAAAAGACCAAATTTAGAAAAGTTCGTAAAGGCAAAATCAATGGTGTTGCCACCAGCGGCAATTATGTTGCATTTGGTGATTACGGCCTCGTGAGCCAAGAAGCTGAACGCATTACTTCACGACAGATCGAATCTGCTCGTCAAGCTATGACACGCTACATTAAGCGTGGCGGAAAAGTGTGGATTAGGATTTTCCCACACACGCCAGTAACCCGTAAGCCACAAGACGTAAAGATGGGGAGCGGCAAAGGTAACCCTGAATTTTTTGTTGCAAAAGTAAAACCCGGTACTGTTTTGTTTGAGATGGGCCGAGGTGTTACCGAAGAACAAGCACGCGAAGCGATGCGTCTAGCAGCACACAAGCTCCCGGTTAAGACCAAATTTGTCATAAAGGAGCAAGCATAATGAGTGTCAAACTCCTCAGCGTTAAAGAACTCCGTGGTAAAAAAGAAGCTGAGCTAACAAAGTATGTGAGTGAACTCCAGGCTGCCCACAGGGAACTAATCCACGCGCTTTATACGAATAAAGAAACGAAAACGCATACCATACGTGCTATTAAGAAAAGTATTGCTCGCACTAAAACAATCCTGACAATACAGAGCAAAGAGGAGAAGTAATATGTCGAGAAAGTTAATTGGTACTGTCGTATCGGATGTACAAGATAAAACGATTGTTGTTAAAACTGAACGACGAGTTACACATCCGATTTATCGCAAACAGTATACGGTCAGCAAAAAATACCAAGCTCATGATGAAAAGAATGAAGCTCAACTTGGTGATAAGGTTTCAATTGTTGAAACGCGCCCGGTAAGCAAGAACAAGAGCTTTAAGCTTGAAGCCATTATTGAGCGTAAAGAAGGCGCCGCCGAAGAGGTTGTAGCATGATTCAGCAAGAATCCCGTTTAAAAGTTGCCGACAACAGTGGTGCTAAAGAAATTCTTTGTATTCGTGTCCTTGGCGGTAGTCGTAAGCGGTACGCAGGTATCGGTGATGTAATTGTTGCAACCGTAAAAGATGCAAATCCTACTGGAAACGTTAAAAAGAAATCAGTTGTAAAAGCTGTCGTCGTCAGAACAACCCATGTTATACGACGCAAAGATGGCTCTACGATTAAATTTGATGAAAACGCCGCGGTAATCCTCGGTGACGAAAAGTTACCAAAGGCTACTCGTATCTTCGGCCCAGTTCCAAGAGAACTACGTGATATGGGATATGCCAAAATCATTAGCTTAGCACCGGAGGTTCTGTAATGAAACTGAAAAAAGGTGACCAAGTAAAAGTAATCACAGGAAACCTCAAAGGTAAGACTGGTAAGATTGTCGCGGTATCGCCTCAGTCAAACAGCGTAAAGGTGGAAGGGCTCAACGTGGTAAAACGACATGTAAAGCCAAATATGCTCCAACCACAAGGCGGCATTGTTGATAAGCATGTTGCACTTGACGCTAGTAAAGTAGCTTTGCTACAAACTGGTAAAAAAGATGCGACAAGCCGCATCGGCTATACCGTAAAAAAAGATGGAACCAAAGTTCGCGTATTCAAAAAGACCAATAAGGAGATCGACGTATGAGCAAAGATACGAGTGTGGCAACCACACCACGTCTGAAGCTACAGTTCCAGCAAAGCCTCGCTGCTGAGCTGCAAAAAAGCCTCAAACTGAAAAATATTCACGAGGTGCCACGGCTAGAAAAGATCGTTATTAATGTCGGTCTTGGACGAAGCAAAGACGACAAACGAATGTTTGAAATTGTCCGTGGTACGCTTCGCAAAATTACCGGGCAACAACCGGTTGAAGTAATTGCGAAAAAATCAATTGCAAGCTTTAAAATTCGCGCAGGCATGAACACTATTGGTATGAAAGTCACGCTTCGCGGTGACAGAATGTACGAATTTCTCGATCGTCTGACTAATATCGTATTGCCTCGCGTACGAGACTTCCACGGTGTGAGTGCGAAGGCTTTTGACCCTAAGGGCAACTACAGCCTCGGGCTCATTGAGCAGTCTGTGTTCCCTGAGCTCACGTTTGAGGACATCGCGCAGCTCCACGGCCTACAGATTAATTTTGTCATCACCGGTAGCAATCCTGATAACTCACGTGCGCTACTTGAAGGTTTTGGCATTCCATTTGAAAAGGGGAATAAGTAATGGCTAAAAAATCTGCGGACGCACGCGACCTTAAACGACAGAAAATGAACGAGAAGTACGCTACTATACGAGCTGAACTCAAAAAGATGGGTGATCTTGAAGGGCTTGCAAAGCTTCCACGAAATTCTTCACCAACACGCCTAAAAAATCGTTGCGGAGAAACCGGCCGTCCACGAGGTTATATGCGTACGTTCGGATTGAGTCGTGTTGCATTTCGAAACCATGCCTCTAAAGGTGAAATTCCTGGCGTAACAAAGGCGAGCTGGTAAGGAGTATGAGTATGGTATCAACAGACCCAATTGCAGATATGCTGACACGAATTAGAAATGCGGCGAATGTTAACAAGCATGAAGTACGACTGCCACATTCTAAGATCAAAGAAACAATTGCCAGAGAACTTATGAAAAATGGTTTTCTCTCAAACGTAAACGTCGAAAAAGGCACACCACGTGACGAAATTGTCATTACAATCAACGAAGAAGGCCAAAATCCTCGTTTTACCGAAATAGTCCGCGTGAGTACACCTGGCCGCCGTTTCTATACTGCGGTGAAGGACATCCCTAAGGTTAAGAGTGGTCGTGGACTTGTTCTGCTCTCAACAAGCAAAGGTGTTATGAACGGTTTTGAAGCAAGTAAACAACGACTTGGTGGCGAAGTCATTTGTAAGATTTATTAAAGGAATAGGTAAATAGTATGAGTCGAATCGGAAAACTACCAGTAGAAATACCTGCTGGCGTGACAATCACGGTTGACGGTGATGTAATCAAGGTAGCTGGCACAAAAGGCAATCTTGAAACAGCAAAACTCCCACACGTCGATGTCACAATTAACGAAGGTATCCTCACCGTTACTCGAAAGAGCGACGAAAAGATTGCGCGTGCACAACACGGTCTAATGCGTGCATTAATTAACAATATGGTCGAAGGCGTAACAAAAGGTTTTGAAAAGAAACTTGAAGTTAATGGTGTCGGCTTCAAAGTGGCGCTGCAAGGTAATACGCTCGTGCTCAACCTTGGCTTTTCGCATCCAATAGAGTTTATTGCTCCTGAAGGCATTACGCTTGCAGTAGATAAAATGAACATTTCAGTCCAAGGTATTAACAAACAGCAAGTTGGACAAGTTGCTGCAGACATTCGTAAACTAAAGAAACCGGAACCATACAAAGGGAAGGGTATTAAGTACGAAGGTGAATATATTATCCGCAAGGCCGGAAAGACAGGAGCTAAATAATGAACCGTCTTGATCATAAGCGAGCAAATAAAATAATTCGCAAGAACCGCGTACGCAGTGCAGTGAGTGGAACCTCAGAAAGACCGCGTTTAAGCGTACATATTAGCAACCGACACGTCAGCGCGCAAATTATTGATGACGAAAGTGGTAAGACACTTGTTTCTGCGAGCACCGTGCAAACTAAGACTGCTGAAAGATCATTGACCGAGCAATGCGCTGCTATTGGATCTGAGCTGGCCAAAAAAGCGGTGAAAGCAAAGATTACTAAGGTTGTATTGGATAGAAACGGTCGCGCCTATCGAGCGCGTTTGAGTGCACTTGCCACTGCAGCAAGAGAGAATGGATTGGAGTTCTAATATGGCAGAGAATCGTTCACGACATCATCAGGTTGAAGAAGTCAAAGAATTTGAAGAAGTTGTTATTAACATTGACCGTGTTGCCCGTGTTGTAAAAGGTGGTCGACGATTTAGGTTTAAGGCACTCGTTGTAGTGGGTGATGGTAAAAAACGTGTTGGTGTTGGCGTCAGCAAAGGTGCTGATGTACAAGCTGCTGTTACGAAAGCAACAGCTGTTGCTAAAAAGAATCTAATAGAATTATCAATTTTTAACACGACAATTCCACACGATGTATACGCGAAGGTTGGTGGCGCTAAAGTGTTATTAAAACCTGCAGCACCAGGTACTGGTATCATCGCGGGTGGGACAGTACGTGCCATCTTGAATGTAACTGGTATCCATAATGTGTTATCGAAATCATTGGGCAGCTCAAACAAGGTCAATGCCGCATATGCAACGCTTCAGGCGTTGACACAACTCCGCCCAAAGAGCGAGTGGGTTACAAATAAGGATGCCGCAAAGCCTGCCAAAAAAGCAGCTGCTAAAGTTGCAAAGGAGACGAAGTAATGAAGTTTCACGAATTATACATGCAGAAGAAGCAGTCAAAAAATCGTGTAGGTCGCGGAATTAGTGCAGGACAAGGTAAAACCGCTGGTCGTGGAACAAAAGGCCAGAAAGCTCGTACTGGTAAGAAGATTCGAGCTGGATTTGAAGGTGGCCAGAACCCACTCGTGGCCCGTATTCCAAAACTAAAAGGTTTTAAGAGTCACCGCGCTAAAGCACAGATCGTGTACACTGAAAACCTACAATTTGTTTCCGGTAAAACAATTGACAACTTTTCACTTACTGAATCTGGTCTCATTGCCAATCCGTATCACGCTGTTAAAATCATCACTCGCGGTGAAGTAAAAAAACCATTTGCTGTAAAAGTGCAGGGCGCGAGCAAATCAGCAATTGAGTTAATTGAAAAAGCTGGTGGCAGTTTTGAAACAACTGATGTTCCAAAACGTGAGAAAACAACAAAAGAAGAAGCGTAACCACCATCATTTACTAGAAGTGCTCCATCTAAATTATTTAAGATGACGAACACCCGAGTAGCTGGTATACTGAAATACGATTAGAAAAAGAGGGAAACAAACGTGAGCTGGAAAACAATCCGTCAATCACTAAAGAGCCGAGATATGCAGAAACGACTGCTTATAGTAGTCTTGCTGATTGTTGCCTACCGAGTCTTGTCTCATATTCCAATTCCGCTTGCGGAGCCAACACAACTTCGTCAGCTGATAAATAATTTGTTTAGCTCACAGCAGCTACTCGGATTTTTTGATCTTCTTTCAGGTGGTGCTCTGTCGAGCCTTTCTATTATGTTGATGGGTCTTGGCCCGTACATTAATGCATCCATCATCATGCAGCTGCTCACAAAAGCCATACCAAAACTTGAAGAGCTACAGCAAGATGGTGAAGTGGGTCGACGAAAAATTAATCAGTGGACACGTATTATTACGCTTCCACTCGCAATCGTGCAGTCATTTGGGCTGATACTCCTTATTCGTCAACAAGCAGCAGGAACCCTTGGTATCGACATTACCGCGAATACCTCGGTGTTTCAGTGGATTCTTATGGTTGGCACTCTGACCGGCGGTTCAATGCTATTGATGTGGGTAGGTGAACTCATGACAGAGCAGGGAATCGGCAACGGTATCAGCTTACTCATTTTTGCCGGCATAGTGTCCCGTCTCCCGAGCACGGGGGCTACGCTTGTTCGAACAGTTACTGGTGAACAAGAAAAATTGAACGTATTTAATTGGTTTACCCTCCCGATTAGCGGTAAAGGGCTGGCGATTACAAGTGCAATTATTGTAGCAACGGCAGTTGTCACGTATCTTGTTGTTAAGCTCAACGAAGCGCAGCGTATTATAAAAGTAAGCTACGCCAAACGAGTGCAAGGAAACCGTGCCTATGGCGGCGTGGGTACCATTCTGCCCGTTAAGCTTATTACCGCTGGGGTAATTCCAATTATATTCGCAGTAGCCTTCCTTAGTGTTCCGCAATTCGTTGGAGAAATAATTAAGAATAACAGTAAGCCATGGTTGGCAGATTTAGGTCAAAACCTAACAGTATGGTTTGCCCAGCCCGGTCAACAGCAACAGCTCAGCAACAACCCAATTAATACATATGTATATCCTGCTGTGTACTTCTTGTTAATATTCGCATTCACCTATTTTTATACAAGCGTTGTCTTCAACGCTAAAGAGATTGCGGAGAATCTGCAAAAGCAAGGTGGGTTTATAGAAAAGATCCGCCCTGGAGAACAAACAGAGTTGTATCTTAAAAAAATTGTAAATCGACTAAATCTATTTGGCGCATTCAGTCTTGGTATGCTCGCATTGTTGCCGTTATTTGTAGAGCGCTTGTTAGGTACGAGCCAACTTACTATCGGTGGCACCGGTTTGCTTATCGTTGTCTCTGTCGCTCTTGAAACACTACGACAACTCGAATCTCGTGCCCTCATGGTTACCTACGACCAAGACTACTAGTCACACTACGTGATGGCCTCTAGGAGTATTAACAAATTTAACTGTTTACTTTATCTGTTGGTATCTGTATAATAAACAGCTGTAACTTATGGCTGTTAACAAGGAAGTAATACAACTCGAAGGAAAAGTGGTGGAAGCACTTCCAGGTGCTCAATTTCGAGTAGAACTTGAGAACGGTCATCAGATCATCGCCCACGTGGCTGGTAAAATGCGAAAGCACTATATCAAACTCGTTGCTGGCGATAGCGTTACGGTTGAGTTAACCCCTTACGATCTTACAAAGGGCAGAATCACCTACCGCAAATCATAACAATAAATCCATTAATCTATACGTAAGGAGATTACGTGAAAGTACGTGCAAGCGTCAAAAAGATTAGTCCGGATGACCAATTGGTTCGCCGAAAAGGCCGCCTCTATGTCATCAATAAGAAGAAGCCTAAGCACAAGCAGAGGCAAGGTTAGTTATGGCTCGAATTTCAGGTGTAACTATCCCAACAGAAAAACAGGTGCAGATTAGTCTGACCTATGTGTATGGTATTGGCCCAGCACATGCAAAACAAATTCTTGAAGCAACGAAGGTAGACCCGACTACGCGCGTAAAAGATTTAACCGAAGGTGAACTTGATGCTATTCGCACCGAGATCGACAAAAACTTTACGGTTGAAGGTGATTTACAGCGTATTGTAACCGGTAATATCAAACGGTTGAAGGATATTCAGACATATCGTGGTGTTCGCCACAAAAATGGTCTCCCTGTAAGGGGCCAACGCACTCGTACCAATGGTCGAACGAAGCGCGGTAAGCGTGTTGCAGTAGGCGGCACACAAAAGAAAGCTGCGTCTAAGACGTAAGATGAGGATTATATAATGGCAGAATCTACGACAGCTAAATCTACAGCAAAACGCAAAAAATCAAAACGAATTGTTCCAGCCGGACAGCTTCACATTAAAGCGACCTTTAACAACACCATCATCAGCATTACTGACAAGACCGGCGAGGTAGTTGCTACCGCAAGTGCTGGCGCGTGTGGTTTTCGAGGCAGCAAAAAGGGCACAGCATATGCGGCTCAGGTTGCCAGCGAAAAAGCACTTACGGCCGCTAAGCAGAACAATGGCCTCAATACGGTAGCCGTTTTCATTAGTGGCATTGGTCAAGGTCGTGACGCAGCAATACGCGCAGCCGCAACAATCGGCATTGAAGTTGAAAGTATTACGGACAAAACTGGCGTACCCCACGGTGGCGTTCGACCGAAGAAAGTGAGACACCCATAATGGCACGAGATCGCTCCCCAATTGTTAAACAAAGCCGTCGCGAAGGATATGCACTCCATCCGAAAGCACATAAAATCATGGTTAAGCGAACCACGATTCCTGGTGAACACGGTGGTGGCCGTCAGCAAAAACCAAGCGGTTACGCGCTACAGCTTCGCGAAAAACAAAAAGTTCGCCGTCTGTATGGCTTGCTCGAAAAACAATTCAGCAACTTAATGAAAGAGGCGAACCGCTCAAAAGGCCAATCAGGTCAAATCTTGTTGCAGTTTCTTGAACGAAGACTCGATAATGCCGTTTACCGTGCTGGTTTTGCAACTTCACGTCGCGCAGCGCGACAGCTCGTTGGCCACGGCCACTTCATGCTCAATGGACGTCGTGTAGACATTCCTTCCATTCGATTAAGTGAAGGTGATGAGATTACAGTTCGTAGCAAAAGCGCTTCGAATGAGTACTTTAAACAGCTCGCAGATATTGCCGCTACCTCAAACCAGCCAAGCTTAAGCTGGCTCAAGAGCGATGTTAAAAAGAAAACCATACAAATTACCGGTTTACCAACCCGTGAGGAAGCCGAAGTTGATATTAATGAGCAACTGATCGTTGAGTACTACTCACGCTAAGGCATGATAATTCTATAGGAGAAAAGATATGTCAAAAATGATTCACAACCCAACACTAGCATCAGTTGATGACCACTCGGCTACCAGCGCAACATTTGTTATTGAGCCACTGCACACCGGCTACGGTATGACACTCGGCAACAGCTTGCGTAGAGTATTGCTTTCTTCAATTGAAGGCGCAGCAGTTGTTGCGTTTAAAATTGAAGGTATTACACACGAATTCACAACTGTTGAAGGTGTCAAAGAGGATGTTGTCGATATTATGCTGAACTTAAAGC
>CAZNJH010000016.1:0-8707 GCA_964573355.1 uncultured Candidatus Saccharibacteria bacterium
CTGCAGTTGCAAATACCATTAACCCACTAACGATGGCCGGTATACCTTCAATTATGTGTGGATTTGCAGTGCTCTTTGCTATTCTGTTATACACCTATGTATTACCGCGAGTCAGTCAAAAAAAGCGCTAGCTTAGCGAGCAAGTTCTTGCCAGAAGGTTTGGAGCTGCTGTTGAGTTGCTCTCTTTTCAATGTGGGTAATCTGCTGGCTTGAAGCTAGATACATGCCGAGGAGCAAAAGTGTACCAGCCGAAGCGATAAGGCTAAATTTTGCCAATGTTTTACGGGTATCTTTCTTGAAGCCAATGACTGCTAAAACAATACTCACGAGCAGTAGTACTATCAGTGCAATCCGAGTATAGGCAAGGATTGTCGATGTATATGCGAGATCAGTTGTTATATCAATACGCTGGGGGTTGGTTGCTTTTGTTCGCCATTCTGCAAGTGATCGTACTAATAAGGCAAACGGAAGCATCCAGGTGCTTATAGCTGCACTTATGAGCCCAAATTTTTGTGATTTCATATGCATAGTTTAGCATAAACATTTTTAGGTACCTAAACACTAGCATAAACCAACATAACAGATTATACTGAAACACAAGAGTTATGTTAAAAAGTCTACGTTTTAAACACTACAGCTACTTTATTCTTGCTGTTATCCTTGTCGTTTTTTGCCTTGGCAATATCATTGTCAGCTTGCGGACTGCTAAGGCTACTGAAGGATCTGTGACTATCACGAGTCCGAGCGGTCAAGAAGAAATTAATCAAGAGACGCGAGAAATCACAGGAACAGCCCCTGCTTTAAAAGAAGTAGCGGTTTTTGATGGTAGCAACAAAATTGGTACTACCACAAGTTCATCAGGAGGTACGTGGTCGATTCAGTGGCAGAGTCCTAGCCCTGGTCAACATTCACTTCGTGCATATGTCAGTGACGGTACGCTTTATAAATCAAGTCCGCTTGGCGAGCAGTCGGTCAAAGCACAGAACATTAACAGCACACAAATCACACAAAGCTATGGTGCCGGGCTTTCGGGGAGTACCGGTGTCGTGTACGATGCTGGACTTCATAAGGCATTTGTCATTAACTATTTAGCTGGAACAATTTCGCAGTTGAATCCATTAACTCAGGCAGTGGAAGAAACAATAACCTATAATTCCGAACCGAGCACCGATAGTCTCAGTTTTACTACCACTAACCCTTTGTGTCGTGCAGATAGCACTAACCTTACTAGTTGTGCATATACCTACAACCAACAAGCACATAAACTTTACATACTAGAAAGTGGTAAGAGTCAGAAGAGTTATCTGTACATTGTCAATACGCAAAACAGATCAATTGAAGGTAAGGTCGAGGTCCAGTCTTCAAGAAACGTGCCAAATCAATTTGGTGACACGAGTGTTGCTGCTAACCAATCATATGAACTTGACTACAAATTATATTTGGACCCACAGAATAATTTTATATACATCTACCATGGTTATTTTAAATCAATCGCGATTTCTCCTGACCAGAGTGGGATGAAAATCGAACGAGTAAATTTACAAACCAAAGAGCTCGATAACTCTTGGGATGTTGCAGGATCAGCAATTGTCTCCAGTGCGGCGGGCGACGTCTTCTTTACTGATTATTACAGTGGCGAACCGTTGAGTAATACTGCACGCCAAAATATTAAAGTGTTGCGCGTAAATCAAACCGAAGTCGAATCGGTCGATGTGCCAAACGGTGATTGTGACTATCAGGCAACGGATCTTGCGCTTTCTAAGGACGAAAGTTACCTGTACGCCGCCTGTCGAGATGCAGGCAAGGCACTGAAGACGGTTGCGATCGATACATCTGATGGACAGGTAGATGCCGTACTCGCACGGTCTGGGCCGTTTCTTACCAAGGGCAACCTTGAGAGCCAAAAGCTATTGATAGCGGGTGATTCTGATACCACCATACAAGTGGTTAACACGCAAAACAACACGCTTGCTTCAAGCATTCAGCCCATTGCCGGAACATTTCAAGAGCGCTCGATGGTGGTTGATGGCACAAACGAAAAACTTTTCTTTGCGACGCTTGATGACGACAATGCACAAAATCACCACTATGAGGTCGACCTTACAAACAGCAGTATTCTGAATGATCGAACATATCCAATAACGGATTTTAATGGGGTTCGGTCGGCCGCAATATCCGACCTTGGAACGTATCTCTTCTTGCCCATTCAGCGCAACGAATCGCTCCGAAGTATTACACTCTCAAGTGGTGGGCAATCACTAGTTGAATCTGGCATGGGATCATCAAAAGGCGTCGTTTATGCGCCAGCCGTAGAGCGACTGTTTAGTATTCCGGCAGACACACCAATAGGTCAAACTAATAAAATTTCCGTAGCAAGCACAGTTGATGGAGCTTATGAATCAAAGATAACGTTGCCGGGAGACTATACGATTTTAAGCATGACACTCAATGAGTCTGGCTCGACGCTTTATGTACATGGCGTGGACTATGGGAGTAATGGAAGCGGTGCGCTGATGAAAATTTTTGCAGTTGACACTACCTCGTTGCAGGTGAACTCCATATTTAATTCTTTGAGCCAATATGCACCCACCAGTGGCAATAGTGAGTTTGGCCAAATTAAGGTGAATGGTAGCCTGCTTGTTGTGACTGACGGAGCAACAATTTATGCGCTCGATTTAATGAACGATACTGCAAGAACTGCTAGCTTAAATTCTGGAAGTTCGCCGGGTACAATAACTGATGTTGGTATAAAAAGATCATCAAACTTCCCACTTCAAGATGTTGCCATAAGCCAGTCCGGGGCTTTACTGGCGGTATTAAAAAACGACAATTCTGTTGTGATTCTTAATGCATCAGACTTAAACGAAGTCAGAGAACTTAATTTTGAGCCTCAGTTTAGCAATATTGCGATACATGCTCCGGTAGGGGTTATGTTCACTACAGAATCTGAGGTTGTGGTAACAAGTGGCGATTTACCTGGACCAGGGGGAGCATCCTTCTTTAGCGTAGGATCCGGCGGGCTTACAAAAGAGATCTTGTTGCAAGATAACCTCAATGGGTTTACATTTTGCTTACCATCAAGCATGGAGCGTATAGAGAACCAAGACTACATTTTGATACGCAGCTTCTGCATCGATAACCTGAACATTGCTGGCCAAGAATCAACCTATGAGATCGTTCACTTAGTTGATCCATTGAATAAGGCCGCGGTGTATTCTCGCACGCTTTCGACGAGCACAGGTACTGCACTCAATGCTGGTCCACAGATTGGTCTTAAGGTATCAGTTATTTCTGCCTCCAAACAAGTTACGGTCCGCGCGGATGCCGTTACAATCAGCAGCCCAACAGAGGGCCAAAAGGTGCAGCAAGGTGAAACCGACATTGTTGGAACCGCACCACCAAACGCTTCGGTTGTAGTGTTGGTCGATCAGGCACAGATTGGTACAGTGCAGGCTGATGAGTATGGTGCATGGAAGTTGTCCCACGCATTTAGTGCCACAAAAACCTATAAAATTACCGCAAACTATACCCAGGCTTCACAACATTTGAGGTATTTAAATTCTTGGACAGTATTTGGCTCTGGGGCCCGCGTGGCTTCAAGCATCTACATCCAAAATACTGATTCTGATACTTTTGATGGCAAAATCACACTACCGGACGGTTACATTTCAAATTTTTCACAGGTAAGCAGTGACGGCGCCTCGCTCCTTGTTGTTGCCTTAAAGCTCAATGCACCACAAGGAGGTGGCAACCCGACCATTACTGGGCCGAGCGTATTCAAGTTCCGCATAGCAGATAATCAACTTGTTGATACCATAGCCCTACCGGGCGAATATGCTGTGGGTAATAATGTGTTTTCATTAATGATACGACCGCGATTTTCAAGTGATGAAACCAAGTTGTATGTTCCTGGATATGATGGACTACGAATATACAGTCTCGAGAATGAGCAGCTTATCAAAACAATTGCTTTCAATCCTGGGGAGGAATTATCGCAGAATCAGTTAGTGACGCAATTTGCGTTAGCGGAGAACGCTGAACGTGCTTACATAGGTTTCAATAATAGAGTTGTCGTCGCGAATTTAACAACTGATGAAGTAACGACAGCTCCTTTGCCCGATAATTACGCTGTGTTCGCACTTGAATATGACCAATCGAATAACAGTATTATCTCAGTGATCTCTTCATTCAGTGCTGATGGTGAGGGAGGTGGGAGTACGGCATACGTAAATGCAATCGAAGCGGGCGCGAGTCTCTCTCCAAAATGGGATACATCATTTTCTGGATCAACCCAGTTAATTCCTCAGTCAGCTGCTCCGTCGTCAGGGTTTATGTATATATGGGGTTCAGACATTGCAAGTGGTGGGGTTGGTGTGTATGCCATCAATACAAATACTGGCGAAATCACACCAAAGCTCGCGCCACGTAACAGCGAGACGACAGATTTTATAGCCTCTGCTCCTCAGCAAGTGCTCGAAGGTATGAGTAGTTTGCCGCACCCGCTTGTTGTTGAGCCAACTGGTCAGAAAGTGTATTTTAATACATTTTTACCGTTCTATCTGAATAAAGCGGTTAGTTTGGTAACAAAACTGAGTGAGCCTGAATATCAAAAAGTTATTTCCTTACCCGAAAACGAACGCTCAGTTACGGGGTACACTATGAATACTAGCGACAAACCTGTGGTTGAAATACCTGGGGCATTACTTACTGCTGAGCGAAACTTTATTGTAGGGTATCTCCCCACGGTCCCACCTGTTGACCCGCCCGTAGGCCCACCGGTTGTCACAACTGACCCGCAAGATCCGCCAGCCAACCCAGAACAGCCGAGTACGGTAGTGGGGACTAAGAAAGAAAACAAGACAAGTCTTATTAAGCGTACCGAACGTGCAGCGCTTACCACCACCCCATTCACCAAGTTTTTTGCAGGTACAAAACGGCTTTTTAGAGGGATACCACGGCCGATTACCAAGGCGCTCCCGTATGTTGCCTACACCGCAATTTTGGCACTGGCGGGCTATTACTTGTATCAAACACAAGGGCAACTACGTCGCGAAGATCGAATGCGTAGAGTACTCACCAAGCAAAAAACATTAGCAGAAGAAAAACGGAATTTCTTAGAACTCACCAGTCATTATTTACGAACACCACTGACTTACATACGGTCAGGTGCAGAAATTGCCGAACGAAATGGCCAAAACCCACAACTTGCCGGTGATTTATCCCAGAGTGTTGGGCACCTTTCATTGTTCATTGAATCGTTAATTGAAGAAGCTGGTATTCAAAAAAATCCAATCGAAGAACAACAGATTAAAATTAAGTCGCCATTGCTATCTAAAAGTTTCTTATTCCCAGCAGTCGGCTTAGTGGCAACATTAGCCATTTTCTATTTACTGACTTCTGGTGTGGCTGGTATTCGGTTTGAGAGCACTCAGTACTTCACGCACCTAGTGTTTACTATACTTGTCATTCGTTTGCTATACGGCATGATTAAAAACCATCGACTCGTAGCCGCGGAACGCGACCATGTAAAGTTAGCGCTTGATGCCGAACGAGAATTAGATCATGCACGCTCAAAACTGCTCGAAGATGCAGGCGAGCAATTAAAAACTCGAACAGACTATATATCTGGCGTAAGTCAGCAACTTTCTGATGAGACAAGTAAGCGTATTATTCAGCAAGGTATTGAACGCCTGCAAGAACTAGCGCGCGCATTTAGGCTGGTATGCAAACTAGAAGCACAGGCGTTGGTGCCACAAGTGAGGCTGGTAACAGCCGAAGCGTTGGTTTCAGAGGTTATCGAGCCATTCAAGGATGAAATTGCTGAAAAGAAGCTTACCTTAAACGTGACCGGTGTGACAAAAGGCGTTATTTTGCATACCAATAAGCCATTAGCGCAATTGACTCTCCGTTCACTTATAGAAAATGCCATTCAGGCTAGTAAAGAAGGTGATTCACTGGTTATTAAGTGCTTACATAGCGATGGTCACACGGCATTTCAAGTAATTGACCACGGTGAAGGGATACCAAAAGATAAATTGGCGCAGTTGTTTAAGCCGTTTGTGAGAATTGGTCCGGTCACGACCTTTAACCGCGAAGGCATTGGTCTCAGTTTGTTCCTTGACCGCTTAATTATGCATTCACTTGGTGGAGAGGTAGAGATAATGAGTAAGTTCGAACAGGGGACCGTGGCAACACTTACCTTTAACACCGAATCTCCTGGTTAATCTGATACAATTAAAGGCGAGCGGTACATACCGCACCTTGGGGATATAGCTCAGTTGATTAGAGCGCTGCCATGGCATGGCAGAGGTCCAGGGTTTGAGTCCCTGTATCTCCACCAAATATTTGTATGCAAATTGTTGTTAATAAGCTTCTGACGCAGTATGAAAAGCAGGGTAGTGGGCCGGTTGCGCTTTTTTTGCACGGCTGGGGAGACGATCACCGGAGCTTTCTGCCGCTTATTGCTGAGTTAAAATCGACACACACCTGTATAGCAGTTGATTTACCTGGTAGCGGTGGTTCACAAACACCGCAAGAAGCCTGGGGGGTCCCAGAGTATGCAGCATTTGTGAAAGCTTTTTTGAATAAATTGAAATTAAAACCTTCTGTTGTGGTGGGGCATTCAAATGGCGGTACAGTATCCATGTATTTGACTGCGCATCAGTTGATAGAAACCGAATCATTGGTGCTCCTCGCATCAGCCGGTATCCGGAGCGAAGAGAGTGCTCGAAAACTGGCGTATAAAATCGTTGCTAAAATAGGTAAACATGCGACAAAAATTTTACCCCACACACTTCAGCACCGAGCTCGCCACACACTGTATAAAACGGCCGGATCAGACATTCTCATAGCACCCCATTTAGAAGAAACCTTTAAAAAGGTTGTTAGGTACGATATTCAAAAGGATGCACATAGAATCACAATCCCAACATTGTTGCTTTATGCTGATGATGACACGGCAACCCCTCCACGCTATGGCGAGCGTCTTAAGCGCACTATTACGCGTTCACGGTTGGAAATTTTGAACGGCGGCGGTCATTTTGTTCAGCTGACACATACAAAAAAAGTCGCTCAATTAATGCAGGACTTCTTGCAATGAAGCATCTGCTCAGCTGGTACACCCCACGCCTCCCGATATATCTAGTGTATATGCTTCAGCAGGTGAATTATCGGGCACCAAAGTTTATCGAGTGGCTACGGCGTAATCCAAATATGCGTCATGTAATGAACCGTAAGGCGCTTGTGAACACCAAAGCCGCAACGCTCCTGCTCATTTTTACAAGTGGAATTTTAGCTGTAAGCATCGGGGCAGGGGTGGTCTACCTTATATTCGGGCCACTTTTGATGAAAATATGCGGGGGGATCCTACTACTCACAGCCCCATTTATAACTGCGCTGTTTCTGGGTGGGGTGGTTTCGGTCGCGTATATTATTATTGCAGCACCGAATGAGCGGCAGTTAATGCAAGAGAGCAAACGAATTTTTTCAGTCCATCCGGCTGTTAAAATTGGTGTGGCTGGGAGCTACGGCAAGACAACCTTTAAAGAACTCCTCGATACCATCTTGAGTGAAAAGTTTAATACTGCTGTCACCCCAGGCAATATGAACACACCAATCGCACACGCTCGATTTGCGGCACGACTTGATGGTGATGAAGAAGTGCTAATTTTAGAATATGGCGAAGAACATCCGGGCGATACTAAGCAATTTATTGAAACAACGAAACCCGACTACGCAGCACTTATAGGGTTGGCGCCAAATCATCTTGATTATTACAAAACCATTGATAATCTTGCCGCCGATCTGTTGGAGCTGAGGTCTCTTGGTAGGGACAGATTACTCATAAACGGCGAGTCGCATTTGTTACAAAAATACCTCAAAAAAACCGATACGATCATAACAGCTCGACAAGCCGGTGGGTGGCGCATTGGAGACATAGCGGTAACGCTTACTGGCGCAACGTTCACTATGACAAACAAAGAACAGAAGCTCATCATAAAAACAGCCCTGCTCGGGCGACACCAGATAGCACCGATTGCAATGGCAGTTTCACTTGCTTACACACTTGGTCTAAGTAAAAAACAGATCGAAACTGGTGTTTCAAAAATTGTACCGTTTGAGCATCGTATGCAACCGAGAACAATAGCAGGTGCGACGATTATAGACGACACCTACAACGGTAATATTGAAGGCGTCTTGGCCGGTCTTACATTGCTCAAGGAATTAAAAGCCACCCGTAAAATATATGTCACACCGGGGTTGGTTGATCAAGGTAATGAGACCGAAGCAGTACACCATCAAATTGCTAAAAAGTTATTTGACGTACAGCCTGATCTTGTTGTACTCATGCAAAATAGTGCGACCGCAATTATCGAAGATGCCCTTGCCAAACTTAACTATCAAGGCGCTGTGCAAATTGAACCTGAGCCGCTTCATTTTTATACTCATCTCGATAAAATTATTGCCACTGGTGACATAGTGATGATGCAAAATGATTGGACAGATAATTACAATTAATATTGATTAATTGTATATACTAATTAACTTAAGTGGTATAATTCATACTATGAAAACAATTGCAGTTATTTTTGGGGGACAGTCAACAGAACATGATGTATCAATCGTTACCGCACTCGCGAGTGTGATTAAGCCACTCGAGCTGCTGCATGAATACCAGATAGAGCCAGTCTATATTGCCAAAGACGGT
>CAZNJH010000016.1:8724-9835 GCA_964573355.1 uncultured Candidatus Saccharibacteria bacterium
ATTCAGTTGTTTCAAAACGGTGAAATCGAAGACTTTATGCGAAAGGCACCAAAAACCCACCTACTCTTTGAGCATGGCCTCACGCTAGTAAAATCAAGCCAATTCGCCGGCAGAAAACAGTATAAAAAGATTGACATCGTCTTCCCAGCAATGCACGGGACACATGGTGAAGACGGTGAACTGATGGGCATTTTAGAAATGGCCAATGTGGCATATGTTGGCTGCGGGGTAGCAGCAAGTGCAATTGCTATGGATAAAGTATTAGCAAAACAAGTAACGCAAAGTGTTGGATTGCCGAGCACGCCATGGGTGTGGCTTCGGGCGCAAGAACTTGTTAACCCAGCGGCTGCACTCAAAAAGTGTGAAGCGCTTGCATATCCACTTTTTGTAAAGCCTGCACGACTCGGTTCAAGTATCGGCATAACCAGGGTAACTGAAAAATCCCAGCTGATGAATGCGCTTGAGGTGGCGGCCCACTACGACGATAAAATAATTGTCGAACAAGGCGTCCCAAACCTTGTTGAAGTGACGTTGCCTGTTATGGGAAATGAAGACCCACGACCAGCACTATTGGAGCAACCACTCCTTAAGAGTGAAGATTTCTTCGATTTTGAAACCAAATATATGCAAGGTGGAAAAAAGGGCGGTAAAAAAGGCGGTGGGAAACTTGGTGCACAAGGCTATAGTAAGTTGCCGGCTGATTTACCAAAAGATCTTTACCAGCAGGCTCAACAGCTTGGCCTCGATGTGTATAAAGCTGTAGGGTGTGAAGGCATTGCTCGAATTGATATGTTGATAAATTCTAAAACCAAAGAAGTCTTCTTTAACGAGATCAATCCCTTGCCGGGAGGTTTGTACGAACACAACTGGCGAGCAGCTGGCGTGTCAAGTGTTGAACTCGTGAAGCAGCTGATTCATTATGGCGAGCAACGTTTTAAAGCTAAGCAGCAGCGCACGACCAGTTTCTCAACCAACTATTTAAAGCAGTTCTAATATATGAGCGTGTTACTGGTAAGTCCTGAGGAACAACAGCGACTTGCCGGTATAACCGTATATAAAGCTGGTGATCTCGTTTCTTATAGAGATGAAACACAGTTTAGTGCTGCTGCAA
>CAZNJH010000017.1:0-9773 GCA_964573355.1 uncultured Candidatus Saccharibacteria bacterium
GGTAAGATGGGGGTCACGAGTTCAATCCTCGTCTTCGGCTCCAAGATTCAATTAAACTTAAATAATTCTTGAATAAATAAGGTACATCTGATAAAATAGTTTCCTATATGGCAAAGAAGAATACAAAACGAGTGTTAGTTGGTTTGGTTGGCGAAGAAAGCGGCGATCGGCTTTACTACACCAAAAAGAATACGCAGAATACCCCAGATAAACTTAGTTTGAAAAAATATAATCCACGATTAAAAAAAGTGGAAACATTTACAGAAACTAAAAAGAACCTTGGCCGAAACGAAGTTAAGCCACGAAAGCGATAATATATGGCAAAACATAAACGCTGGCACAGCGCCTCACGAAAGCGACTCTTAAAAAAGAAGCTCAAAGCACTCAAAAAGAAATTCTAGTTACAAATATAGGAATCCCGGCTGACCGGGATTTTTAGTACGTGATTACTAAGTGTTTATAATGCTAATGCATACTATTGACATTTTTGCCATGTTTTGATATAATCTAGTATAGACCTTAAGTAAGAGGAGTTTGGAAAATATGAATAAGCTAAAATTATTTGCAGCAACCGTATTATTGGGAATCGGCTTTGCAGCCACTGGCGCACCTGTTAAAGCTGCTGAACAGTGCCATGTTGAACCGACAATTCAACCACCGACACTACTTGATTTAAAGAACAAAAGCATGGTGCTGAACGGTAATATGATCGATGTAAAAGTAAGTGTTTTTGGAGAAGCCGACTGTAAAAAAGCCGTAAGTGTCGCCACATGGAAGTGGTACAACGAATCTGGTACGCCACTTGAAAGCCAAGTATTGTATAAAACCGCAACCCAAACATTCGGTGTTGGTACGCATACGATTTCAGTAGAAGTTCCGAATTGCCGTTGGCAAGCCGACCTCGTAGAAGGTACACGACCAACAGCCGCCGACGGTACCGCAAGTTACAAAATCGGTGAGCCAAATGATGTAACCGACCGATTAATGGATTTCTCATTCGGATACACCCAGCCAGTTTGTAAAGATGATGTACCTGCACCCACCCCAACTGATTCTATTACCCCCGCAGTTACTCGACTGCCAAATACAGGTGCGACAGATATTCTGAGCAGTACGCTAGTGCTCAGCACCGCAACCGGAATTGGCTACAGCCTCATCCGTAGACGTCGGCTTAATAAGTAACCTGCATATCAGCATTAAAGACAACCGGATCCACAAGACCGGTTGTTTTTAATTACTACACGGTGGTAGCGGATGACGAACCTACTTTAAATTGGTTATCGCTCTTCAGTAATTTCGGTATCAATGGTCATCCAATCGCATATCGAGGGGGTTAACTCGATGACACGTTTATGTGTCTCAGACTCGGCATGTTCAGCCACGGTTTCGAGACTCGGAAAAATACAATCTTGCAATAGGTGTGCACGACCATCTCTAAAAGTTCCTGTAATATGTTTAGCAACCACCCAATCCGTGACTCCTAGTTCATCTACAAGATATTTGCTCATGACATTCAGTCGATGAATAACTTCTTGAATTTGCTCGGGTGTAGTACTTTCATAAAATGTAAAAATAACCGTATGACGTATTTTCATATATTAATAATAACAAAAGACCCCGAAAAGTCTTTTACGATTCATGGCAGGGGCACGTGGAATCGAACCACGATCTAGGGTTTTGGAGACCCTCATACTAGCCGTTGTACTATGCCCCTTGATGTTGAATTACGCGAGCATGCACTTTGCTGATGCTCGGCGAAAACTATTGTAGCATTATCAGATCTGTTTCGCTAATAGCCTCAAAACGTGCTATAGTAGCATTTAGAAAAGATTGAGGGTTATGAAACATCTACAGCTCACACCACCACTACTTTTAGTTACTATGGGATACCCTGGGTCAGGTAAAACGTTTTTTGCGCGGCAATTTTCAGATCTTCATACAATTGCTCGCATCAGTGAAGACAACCTACGTTTTGAGCTCTTTGAGAATCCGTTATTCAATGAAGATGAAGCCGACATACTTAAGCGAATTATGCACTACAGTCTTGATCAGCTTATGCGAACAGGCAAAACCATTATGTGCGAAGGGACTTTTTTGCAGACTGCGCAGCGCAAAGAAATTTATGAGCTAGCTGCGAAGAACGGGTACCGAACCTTGGTCGTATGGCTGCAAACTGATCTTGAAACTGCTGCCACGCGAGCAAAGAATCGTGATCGGCGAAACCTAGATAGCAAATACTCATTCTCTGTTGATGCTCAAACATTTCAAGAAATTCGCAGCCAACTCGAACGACCGTCTGAAAAAGAGCAGTTTGTCGTCATTAGCGGAAAGCATGCGTTTAAAGGGCAGTGCTTAACAGTACTCAGAAAAATTGCCAGTATGTACACAGAGAGTTTGAGCAAAGGAGATTTCAGTACTGAAAACCCGCTTGCTCAACCCGTTCGACCACGCACAGCTAGAAGATCTGCTACTCGGTTTATTCAGTAAATGAAAACCCTCATATTGCCAGACGATACGACTGTGCACATACGCAAGTCCAAGCGATCTCGACGCTTGACATTGAAACTCACACACGATGGCGTATTTGAAGCATCCGTACCTTATTTTATTCCGTATACTGTTGCAGAGAAGTTTATCGTCAAACACTATGATTGGATCCAAAGTAATAAACCTGCCGAAATCCAGCCGCTTACATCAGGTAAACGTATTGGCACTCACCATCAACTGCAGTTTGTGTTGAACCAAAAACACCTGAGTTCAAGAGTAAACGAACAGGTTGTTGCGGTTTCTGTGCCAGTAGGTCGCGCAGTAGAGGATCCAGCTGTGCAGGCTGAGGCAAAAAAGGCATCAATCCGCGCACTGAGACGACAAGCTGAAGCCTATTTACCCACACAACTCTACGTGCTTGCCTCGCGCCATGGGTATAACTACAAACAAGCACAAGTTAAAAAAATGCGAAGCAGATGGGGGAGCTGCTCAAGTGCAAAAAACATCAGCCTCAGTATCTGGCTCATGCAACTTCCTGAAGAACTGATAGAGTACGTGCTGTGCCATGAGCTGACTCACCTGAATCAGCTGAATCACAGTCAACAATTTTGGGCAGAACTCGCAACTATGATTCCAGATTACAAACAGCGACGTCAGAGACTGAAAAGCTACAGCCCACGCCTGATGTAGCATGAATCTCTATGTAGTAGTGGCCAGCAACGAGAATGGAAAACAGACATCGGCGACCACAGTGTTACGAGCATAAGCTTTATTTTAACGAAGCCCTGGTGCATAATACTCGTAGACGTTATGAGCAATGAGAGCAACCGTTTTACGCGGATTATCAATAAGATCAACATTGTCTATGGCCTACAAATTCCTGTTGGCACTATGACGCTTTTTGCTATTTTGTTATGGATTTTTAAGCCTGATTATTTTCAATCCGGCTCACTCCCAATTTATGCCGTTATGATATCTGTTGTTACAGTCGTTTCACTCTTCCACTCACTCAAAATCGAAACCTTGAGCAGGCGACAGCTGACAATTATTTACACGTTCTACCACGCAGCATTAATCATTTTCACTGTTTGGGTCGCACCGTTTTTAACGCCATTTGAATTTTTATGGATTGCTCTAGCAATTGGGGTTGATTTGCTATTTGGCAAACGCTCTATGCTTGTTACGCACATTGTCTACGCGCTCGTACTGGTCGCAACATTTTTTAAAACTGGACAAGTTCTAAGCTTTGAGCTGCTCATACAAATACTCGCCCAGTATTTAGGCGTGGTGTTTATTTCATTACAAGTTTCTAAGTATCGCGGCGTATCAGATGCCGAAAGAACGGCACTCGATGCAACCTTTCGAAATTCGAGCTTTGAACGTCAGCGACTTCTTTCGCTCATAAACAACATGGGTGAGGCGGTCGTTGCAACTGATCAAAATGGAAAGATCATGATTTATAATGCCGCCGTTCTCAATCTGCTTGATACAAATCAAACGCTTGAAGGTAAATCACTTGATGCTATCGTAAAACTAAAGGATCGAAACGGAAAAATAGTTAAAATTAGTGAGCTCCTCAAAAAACACGCTGCGGGGTTAACAAGTACTGATTACATGCATGAATTTGGACAAAATGATGTAATCAATCTGTATATTAACATCGCTCCGGTCAAACTCGGCTTTCGTGAAGAAACCGATAGCGGCTACATTATGCTCATGCGTGATATTACAAAAGAAAAATCGCTCGAAGAAGAACGAGATGAATTTATAAGTGTAGTGAGCCACGAACTACGAACACCGGTTGCTATCGCCGAAGGGAATATCAGTAACGCACTCTTCATGAGTGACAGAAATCATGATCCAAAAATTGTCACTGAATCTTTAGGTCAAGCCCATGAACAAGTGGTATTTTTAGCCAACATGATAAACGACCTTGCAACGCTGTCTCGTGCCGAACGCACGGATGTTCCGCTTGAAATATCAAGTATTGACCCCCACGAGCTACTTAAGCTGATCGCGGAGGAATATGAACCACAAGCCGTGGCCAAGAAGCTCAAGTTCACGATTACTGCTGCTAAAGAAGTGCGATCAATCGATACCTCTGAGCTTTATCTGCGCGAAGTGCTGCAGAACTTTATCACGAACGCAATAAAATACACGAAAAAAGGGACGGTTTTAATACATGTACGCTCAAATAAAAATGGAGACGCAGTCTTCTCAGTTGCCGACACTGGCATTGGGCTAAGCAAAGCAGACCAAAAACGGGTATTCGATAAGTTCTTTCGAAGTGAAGACTACCGCACGCGCGAAAGTAATGGAACCGGGCTTGGTCTGTATGTAACTGCAAAACTTGCACATCGTTTGAATGCCCAGATACATCTTGAGAGCCAGCTTAACAAAGGTACGACGTTTACAATTACCGTTCCATCACTTGAGACCGCTAAGAACAAACCTACTAAGTAGCTTCTATTTGCTATTTACTGCCGAGTGATGCTATACTTGACCGAACGAGCCAAATTAGGCTCTGTTTTTAATTTGATAAACGAGGCACTCATGGGAAAACGTATTAAAAAAGTTCGAACGGTGGTACATAATTTTTTTAAACGCATATCGGCTCCAATACGAAACAGCCACGTATGGAAGTTTCTACGCAGAACGGTTTTGCGTTCACCATTTAGAGGATACTTCGTCAGCTCATGGCAAGAACTTCGTCAGGTTTCGTGGCCAAACAGAAAAACAGCTTGGAAGCTGACCGTCACGGTATTCTTATTTTCTGCATTTTTTGCTGTGTTTACCAGTGGTCTTGATTACGCGTTCGAAAAACTCGCGAAAGAAATATTTTTAAAGTAATAGATTAAAGAGGAAATTTTAATGAGCAAACGATACGATTCAAGCAAACAGTGGTACGCCATCCACACCTATAGTGGGTACGAAGAAAAGGTGGCTGAGAGCATTAAACAGCGCGCTGAAAGTCTTGATATGGCTGATAAAATTTTTGATGTTATTGTGCCGAAAGAAAAGCAAATCGAAATTAAAAACGGTAAGCGTAAAGTTGTTGAAAAGAAGATCTTCCAAGGCTACGTGCTCGTACAGATGAAGATGGGTGAAGACGTATGGTACATTGTCCGAAACACCCCGAATGTGACCGGATTTGTCGGATCTGGTACGGATCCTAGCCCGGTTTCTGATGATGAAATCAGCAAGATCCTCAAGCGCATGGGCGCAGAAGATCCAAAGCATAAAATTGACTTTTCTGTCGGTGAAGTGGTCAGCATCGTTGATGGACCATTTAAAGGCTTCGACGGCGCGATTAACGAAATTGACGCCGCTAAAGGCAAGCTTAAAGTCCTAGTCAGCATGTTTGGACGTGAAACGCCAGTAGAACTCGACGCCCTACAAGTTAAAAAAGTGTAGTTAGTAAAAACCTATGAGTACTGAGCGATTACTACGTACTGATGCGGGTAAGATTATTGGCACAGACCTTGTGCCAGAAGCAACAGAGTTCACCGCTAGGGTCCGCATGGCAATCAAAGTTGCTCTCGTAGCCAAAATCGTCGCGGATAGACTAGCTGATCAAGCCGATGAAATACAAGGCGAGTTCTTCGATCTATTACGACAAGGGGTTGAAGTTGCTGGCGTAGAGTGCTGGGACGAGCCTTCCAAAATATTGCCAGTCTGGGAAGAAGAGCCAGATGATTTGCTTGAGGAGGTGCTTTCGGCAAGAGCAGCAGATGAATTCGGAGTACTCGTTCAACTCATGGCTTCTGATCTTGATGGTGAAACAATCATGCATGGATCAGATTTAGCACCCAGTGAACGTGAGATTGCTATTGCACAAACAGCACTTTCACAAGCCGTTAAACCCCCTGTTGAAATATAAGACATTTAACTGTATAATCAATCTGTTACGCACTGGTATTCTAAATTCAAGCTTCACTTTAGAATTTAGGGTTATTTAAAACAATCTAGTGTCACCTGAACATAATTCAGGAACCAATAAAGTAAAAGTTTCTGTTTTACAGGAATGACAATGCGCAAAGGGAACAATTTAATGGCGAAAAAAATTACTGCGAACTTAAAGCTTCGTATTCCGGCTGGTAAAGCCAGTGCTGGGCCTCCAGTAGGCTCAACTTTAGGTCAATACGGCCTGAATATGATGGATTTTATTAATCCATTTAATGACCAAACAAAAGATTTAATGGGCTCAGATGTAATTGTGCATCTTCGAATTTTTGAAGATCGAAGTTTTGATTTTACTGTTATTGGCGTACCCGCCGACGACCTTATTAGAAAAGCTGCTGGCATTCAAAAAGGTTCTGGAGAGTCTCACAAAACTAAGGTTGGTAAAATCACTGATGCCCAATTGACTGAAATAGCCGAGCAAAAGATGCAGTATCTCAATGCAAATTACATTGAGGCTGCAAAAAAAGTAATCGCTGGCACTGCTCGTTCGATGGGCGTTGAGGTTGAAGGGTAGTTATAATGCTGACTTCAGGAGAACTTTTAAGCATCCTAGATACTGAGGCACCCTGGCACGAGCGTGAGGGCCTAGTACGAGCAGCCATAGAATGCACAGGGGTAATGAACGACGCTGCATTGCGGACTGAAATAGCCGACCATACAGCAGAAGTGAATGATGGCGCTGGCCATTGGAGTGATTTAGCAGTAATTGTCGAGAGCATCCCTTATGCACGAGGTGATGCAGGTCCAGGTTTTCAAGGCATTAGTGTAGTTAAAGATTAACACATGGGAGCGTGCGCGAAGTCGCATGCGTTTGTACCACGGCCGAGGTGCCAATCTCGGAGATAAGGAGAAAAAGATGGCAAAGAAAGCAGAATTATTAGCACAAGCCAAGCAACTTGGTTTAGAGGTTTCTGAAAAGAATACGATTGCCGAACTTCAAGCAGTACTTGAAAACAGCAACTCGGGTGTCGAGCAGACTGAAACAACTACAGAAGATGCAAAGGCATCCAATGGTCCAGAAAAAACCACCGCTAAGGCCGGCAAACGCAGCGCCAAAGCACTCAAAGAAGCTGAAGAAAAAGAAGCGAAAGAAGAACGCAAAGAAAAAGTAGCAGCTGGCGAACTTGATCCAAGCGAAGCTGGTTTCAAAAAAGGGCCTGCACCTAAAACACGTTCGCGACTTGATCGCCGAAGCAAAGGCTACAAAAAGGCACACGAACTTATTGATACCACAAAAGAGTACACCGTAAAGGAAGCGGCTGAGTTATTACCCAAAACAAGTACGGTCAAATTTGATGCTTCAGTAGAACTACACGTCAACCTGGGAGTTGACCCTCGACAAGCTGACCAAAACGTCCGAGCAACTGTGGCACTACCACATGGTACGGGTAAAACAGTTCGAATTGCGGTTTTTGCACCAGCCGACCAGCACGAGGCTGCAAAAAAAGCAGGCGCTGATATTATTGGCGAGGATGAATTCTTGCAACAACTTGATAAAGAACAACTCGATTTTGACGTCTTGATTGCAACTCCACAATTAATGGCAAAACTTGGTAAATACGCCCGAATTTTAGGGCCAAAAGGCCTAATGCCGAATCCAAAGAGTGGCACGGTTACCGCACAAGTTGCCGAAGCCGTTACCGCTGCAAAAGCCGGTAAAGTTGAATTCCGCGTCGACAAGCAATCAATCGTTCACCTTGCCGTCGGCAAAGCAAGCTTTAGTGCTGAACAGATAGCTGAAAACACCAGCACGGTACTAAAGGCGATCGCTGATGCTAAGCCTTCAAGCATTAAAGGTGTGTACGTACAAAAAGTCACCATGGCAACCACAATGGGCCCAGGCCTGACGATTGCACTCAGCGAAGTATAGCGATTAATTCGCTCCTGTCTATGAAAACCAGTCACCAAACTATGGCTGGTTTTCATTGTGCTACCAACATCTTCAAAACCGCTATATACTGAGTGTTATATGGTAAAATCATTATTTTTAGAAGGAACCGACGGGAGTGGTAAATCGACTCAATTCGCATTATTAAAAGACTATTTAACAAAACATCATATGCCGTTTCTCAGCCTTCGCGAACCAGGTGGTTCTGATTATTACGAAGCACTGCGAGACTTTCATCTCCATTCACCGCATCAACACCCCGCAATAAGCGACGCCCTACTTACGGCAGCGGGTAGAGCCGCTAATATTGAACAGGCACGGCAGGCGCTTGCAAATGGTCAGTGGGTCATAAGTGACCGTGCCTACCCGAGCAGTTTTGTGTACCAGGCAGTGCAAGGTGTACCACTTCTGAACATTAAAACTATCAATGACTTTGCCCTAGATGGTTTTGAGTATGATTTTAAGATACTGCTCGATGTACCAGTAGACGTAGCGCAAGAACGTATTAACGAAAGTGGCGTAAAAAAAGATCATTGGGAAAAGCAAGGAACGGAATTTTTTGAAAAAGTACGGCAGGCGTATTTAGAGATCGCCCAGACAGAGCAATACCACATAATCGATGCGAGTGGAGATCCAGACAGTATTCATCAACAAATTGTAGATATTATTAGTTTGTAGAGATATCCACAATTGTTCTAGCCTTCAGTTAGGTTAGTTTGATACAATACAATTACGATATACGGAGAGTGGGCCCGTTAATGAAGAGAGGGATAACGTGGGGGTCTACAGTAATACACAAATAAAAAAGGCTATTTCGACTGGGCATATTGTTATGTACCCCTATATCGAAGAGCATATTAACGGAAGTAGCGTTGATGTCACGCTAGGCGAATGGTATTTTCGCACAGAGAGAAGTACCAGGAGCACTATTTATAACCCGTTTGATGAACATGATGTTCATCGTTATTTTGATGGTCCTCACCAAGCAAAACCGCATAAACAGTGGTGCGACGCGCACGGGATCAAGCTACTCGCCGGTATTCCCGAAGACCATCCAATCATAATTCTTGGCCCAGGTGAACGCATTTTGGCACATACAAACGAATTTATTGGCATAAAAGCCCCTGGAACCAGTACCATGCAAGCACGCAGCACCTGGGGCCGCAATGGGGTAGCATGTTGCCTCGATGCTGGCTGGGGAGACCCTGGCTACATTAATCGCTGGACCATGGAAATTTATAATATGAATCAGCACCATAGCGTCGTACTGCCGGTAGGCGAACGTATAGCACAACTCGTATTTTACGAAACTGGTGAAGTTGAGGGTGAATACCAAAACCTTTCCGGTAAGTACCAAGAATTTGCGGAAGACGATCTGCCGAAACTTATTCAAAATTGGCGCCCTGAACAAATGCTACCTCGAGCATACAAAGAC
>CAZNJH010000018.1:0-2585 GCA_964573355.1 uncultured Candidatus Saccharibacteria bacterium
CTGTATAATTCACATGCTCGCGGCGATGTATTTGTTGGGCCAGGTACAAAAGTGTATGCTGGGCAAGTAATTGGGCTTAATAATCGACCGGAAGATCTCGAAATTAATATTGTTAAAGAAAAACACTTAACAAACATCCGTAGTTCAAGTTCTGATGGTATTGTACAGCTTGTGCCATTTACCCAGCTCAGCCTTGAGCAGTGTCTCGATTTTATTGAAAGTGACGAGCTCCTTGAAGTCACTCCAGAAAACCTGCGATTACGAAAGCGTGAACTTGATCCAAACAAACGAAAACGTTTAAAAAAATAAGTGCAAGAGACACATATTCTCCGTATAATACATATATATGCTTGAAAATCTGTTTGGCGCAAGAGAAATCGACTTTATACTTAAAATTGGCGTTGCCATCGTGTGCGGTGTACTGATTGGGCTCGAGCGTGAACTTAAAAAGAAACCCGCTGGCCTGAGCACCCAAAGCCTAGTTATAATTGGCGCCATGATGTTTGCGTATATCTCGCAGCTTGCTGGAAGTGGTGACCAGACTCGTATTGCCGCCCAGATAGTTTCAGGAGTTGGGTTTTTGGGTGCGGGAATCATTCTAAAATCTGAAACCAAGGGTCGGGTAAGTAATTTAACGACCGCCGCTAGTATTTGGTATGCAGCGGCTGTCGGTATGGCAATTGGTTTTGATCTTTATGTTATTGCGGTTGTAGCCGCTCTGATAGCGGTAGTCATAAACCGCATACCACACGTACGAACCTATATTGATGACTAGCATACCCACACAGTGACAAAAAGCACAAGCTTTAACAAGAATTTCCAGTATACTGAAGCTATCACAAAGATGTGAGGAGTGGAGGTATAGTAATGCTGCGATTTTCACTGAGTGAAAAGACCATGGATTTGATATTAAATATACTCTTGGTCTTCTCGTTGCTGCTTGTAGTAGGAGGATTTACAAAATCAAATTCTGCTGACCAGCAGCCAAAACAACCCATACGGGACAAAAGCCAGCAGTTTGTACTACGAACTTTGCCGCCCCGGAGTGATAAATCATATCAAGAACTTACGCCACTCAACCTAGAAGCTGCTCCTACGACACCAACTACCTCAAGTTCGAACAACTTGATGGGTCCACGAGTATCTTCTTCAAGTAATAATGCTCCGGCACAAAACTCATCACCTCCACTCATAAGCTCGGGTGCGCCTGCACCGGCCATAATGAATCCCTTGTTACATACGGTGCGACAGCTTACTGATCTTAACGTACTATAGTTTTTATTAAGATACCCGCAGTACCGCGGGCTTATGTATAATAGAACTCATAAGCAGGTTTTAATATGGCAGCACCACTTCCGTTAGTACTAAAAGATTTGACAAAAACCTATGGTAAAGCACGGGGAATAGAAGCACTTAATCTCGAAATTGCGCCAGGGCAGATTTTTGGATTTTTAGGACCAAATGGTGCTGGGAAATCCACTGCTATCCGCACTATTATGAATTTTCTGAAGCCCACAAGTGGTCAAGCGCTTGTGTTTGGGCTCGATAGCGTCAACTCAAGTACCGAAATTAAATCAAAGGTTGGTTATTTGGCGGGAGATTTTGAACTATATGACAACCTCACTGGCTGGCAGTATCTAGAATTTATTGCTCATTTGAGAAACGTGACGCACGTAAAAAAACAAATTTCTGAACTTGAAGCTGCGCTCGAAGCCCAGCTTGATAAACGACTCGGAACACTCTCACGTGGTAATATGCAGAAAATTGCATTGATGGCGGCACTCTTGCATGATCCAGACTTACTTATTTTGGACGAACCAACCACCGGACTTGATCCGCTCATGCAAAATAAATTTTACGATTTAGTTCGCGAACGAGTTTCTCGCGGTAAGACTGTTTTTATGTCGTCTCATATTCTTTCGGAAGTTCAAGCCATATGCGATCAGGTTGCATTTATGAAACATGGTCGATTGGCTGAAACAATTAACGTAGAGCAACTGAGAAATAGCCGCAAGAAAGAAGTTCGTATTAGGAGTGATGCAAAAAGTGGTAAGCTCCCTCGACCAACGTTCAAAGACGTACAAATCATTACGCATACACAGCGCGAGCTCATTTTTACGACCGCTGAACCGAGCAAAGCATTGTTGCGTTGGTTGAGTATTCAACAGGCAGCCGATGTTACTATTCAAGAAGTATCGTTGCAGGATGTATTCTTAAAACTCTACGCCGAGGCAGCGGAGGAAGCGCATGTTTAAAAATCTGTTTACTAAAACTTTGTACGATAAGCGTACGTTTATGTTTGGCTGGTCACTGGGGCTTATTATCATGTCTGGTATTACGATTGCATTTTTCCCGACAATTAAAGATCAAATCGGCACTCTGTTTGCTAATGTGCCCAAAGCGCTGGAAAGTATTACTGGTAGCTCAGAGGATTATAAAAATATTGTTGGGTATGTAGCGACCGGTGTGTTTGACTTACGGATACCGATGCTGACAATAACAATGGCGATAATTTTGGGCCTGAGTCTGAGTACAACCGAAGAGAACTCTGGCAAATTGTACCAATTGTTAGCGCAGCCACTTAG
>CAZNJH010000018.1:2595-9722 GCA_964573355.1 uncultured Candidatus Saccharibacteria bacterium
GGTTATTTTTGCGGTAGTTCATAGCGCGCTACTTCTGGGTGTAGTTGGTGTCGTTGCGGTCATTGGTGAGTCCATGGCGGTTTCACACATTTTTTCTGGGACGCTGATGTGTTTTCTTCTCACACTTGCGACAGGATCATTTACCTTAGGCTTGGGATTTGGGCTGGGTAGAAAAGGTACCGCAACAATGCTCATAACAGCCTACACGTTTGGGAGCTATCTGTTGACGTCATTTGCCGCGCAGGTTGAATGGCTGCAGCATGTTGATCCGGTTTCGGTATTTCATTACTACAAGGCTTCCGAGGCAATTAAGGGTGGTCTTAATGACGGTAATATAATTGTGCTGATTATGATCGCAGTAATTACTGTGTTGTTTGGAGCGTTCTTATTTGAACGACGAGATGTTGGTACGCATAATGCGTAGGATTCTTATGCCTCTTGCGCTGGTGGTAGGTGTAATCGTAAGTTTTATAGGCGCCGCTCAAACAGCTTCGGCTCAACAAGTAAATGATTTTACGATTCGCTCATTTAAGGTCGATTACTACCTTACACAAGACAAAAAACAGGTTGCCCATTTGAAAGTTGTTGAAACGATTGAAGCCGAATTTCCTGAAATCGATCAAAATCACGGTATTGAACGAGTGTTACCGCAAAAGTACAAAAGCAATAATCTTAACTTGAAAGTTGAGAATGTCCAGAAAGCCAATGGTTCGGGTTGGCATTATCAAACTCGTTCAGAAAACGGTAATACTATTCTCAGAATTGGTGATGCTGATCGATATGTACATGGCTTGCAGACGTACGTTATAACGTACACGCAACGAGATGTTATTACATTCTTTTCCGATCATGACGAATGGTACTGGGATGTAAACGGTGACCAATGGAGCCAGGAATTTCTTCAAACGCGTGCAGTTGTTCATATCGACCCGGTGCTCGTTCCCAAAATTCAACTGACTGCGCGGTGTTTCACGGGTAGTTACGGTATGACAGAGCAAAATTGTAGTATTGAAAAAAACACTGACAGGAGCATCATAACGATTGCGGCCACTCAAACACTCATGCCGCGCGAAAATCTATCATTTGTGCTCGGATTTACACAGGGAACATTTAAAAAGTACGAGCTTGATCCTCGAATCGTTGCCGGTGTTATTATTGGTGCACTATTTTTGTGGCTGGGGATACCGGCTATTATTGGGGTTCGCATGTGGCGCCGATGGCGCCGAGAAGGAAGGGACCCTGACGGTCGGGGTGTAATTGTTCCGCAGTACAAGGCACCAAAGAATATTAACCCACTGCTCGCAGACATAATTTTACATGAGCGGTTGCAGACAAAAGCAATCTCCGCAACAGTTATTGATCTCTGCATACGCGGATATATTCGCCTATACGAAGTTGAAAAGAAAAAATTAATCGGTACATCTTCAAACTATGAACTTGAATTGTTGAAACCAATTAATACCCTTGAGAAGCTTGAACAAAAAGTGATAACGATGTTGTTCGCAAGCACGGATAGCGCAGATACCTTGCTGCAGCCGGGTGAGCGAGTAAATCTAAACGATCTTAACAAACGACTGTATAAAGAAGTGAAGCCACTCACAGTCATAGCAAACCAGGAAGTTGAGTCACAGGGTTACTTTGAACTGAGCCCGGAAGCGGCTCGCAAAAAAATCACAAGTTGGGGGGTGATCTTGTTGGTACTCGGGCTTGCACCACTCTTCTTTTTCCCACCGCTGCTGCTCATGACGGTTGGTGTGGCAATTTCAGGTCTTGTGGTGCTGATCATTGGCAATGCAATGCCAAAACGTACGGTTCTTGGTGTCGATACTCGCGATTACTTAAAAGGGGTAGAAATGTACATGAAGTTGGCCGAAAGTGAACGAATTCAATTTTTGCAAAGTCCTGCCACGGCCGAAAAAATACACACCGACGATAACAAGTCTCTGATAAAGCTCTACGAAAAGTTATTACCGTACGCTATGTTGTTTGGGATAGAAAAACAATGGGCCAAACAGTTCGCAGGCCTGTTTGAAGCAGACCAGTCACCCGCTTGGTATAGTGGCAGGCATGCATTTAATGCGGTGATGTTTTCAAATGCGATAACCAACTTTAATACTGTCACTACAAGTAGTTTTTCTGCTCCAAGTAGTTCTAGTTCATCAGGATTTTCTGGGGGTGGTTTCTCTGGTGGAGGCGGCGGTGGTGGTGGAGGCGGCGGCTGGTGAGTGTCTTCTTGTGCAATAACTTGTAATTGACTTGTGGTATCATAAGTTATGGAGTCAACATATGTTTCGCCAATAGGTAGGCATATAGAAAAAACAGAATTGTTTAATACCCCTGAGCTGCTCAGGGGTATGTCATTACATGATATTACTACGCAGTACGGCACTGAAGGATTATACACGCGACTTCAAGATGTTCTTCTTGCACATGGGTTGCACGAAGACGAAACAATTCGGGCCGCGCTTCATTTAGGGCTACGGCTCCATCAACATGATACCCGGACAAATGGTCATTACGGCGACCACCTTCTTAGAGTGACACTTAGAATTATTGAGCAGTATCATATTACCGACACAGGCATCATTTCCGCAGCGCTCTTACACGATAGTCTTGAAGATCACGCGCTTGATATTGTACATATGGTGGGTGAAGACCCATCCGAAATGGATGTCGAACGGGTGCGTAGCGTGGCGCGAGGGGTACTGTCGCTCATTGTTGGTCCATCAGTAACTGAAATCATTAACGATGTCACAAACGACCCGCTTCCGTCAGGTGCTGATAAGAATAGGGCATACTTTATGAAAACGCTTAAAACTGTTGCGTTCTCACCAAAAGGTCGGGTCATTAAATTATCTGATTTTACTGACAATGCAATCGGCAATCACTACACAGAAGGACCGCTGAAGTTGAAACTCGATCGTAAATACGTCGGTTGCTATGCAATTCATGCCACGGGGCTTTACTTACCTGATAGTTTGATTGCGCAAGAGTTGCGGCCAGGATTGGCTAGAAAAATATCATTAGGTTTTAATCGTACGCAACAGCGCCTAGCAATGAGTGCGCTATAGTTGTGGTATGAATAATAGCAAATCAATACGTTTTCGTTTCGTACTTCATTACCTCTGCGCCACAGTACTCATTATTTGTGGAACGGTAATAGCCGTTTATAGCCGTACCCGAGGTCAGACTTCTACCACTGAATCAACAAAGCCGTGTACCTTAGATGCAAAAATATGTCCTGATGGTTCCGCTGTTGGCAGACAAGGTAGCAAGTGCACGTATTCAGCGTGTCCGGGTGATCCGCCTGCCGCGCTAAAACAATAAAAAAAGTGAGCCCGCAAATAGACAGGCTCACTAAAAAACACAAGATGTTTTTTAAAGGACGTCCACCAGATCATTGTCGTTGTTGATGACATTGTTAGAGTTAACGTTCGTGTTAACATTGTTGGTTGTAGTCGTGCTTGACGACGAAGTTGTGTTGGTATTATTGCTATTTCGATTGTCGGTGTAGGTATTGTTATTGTCGCTAATATTAGAAACAGCAGTGTTGGTGGTGGTGTTGGTGTTTCCACTGTTAAGGTTAATACCAAGTGTGTTGTTGCTCCATCGATTGTCAGTATAGGTATTGCCACTAAATCGGCTGTCCACTGTTGTATTGCCGTTGTTACGTGTATCAATAGTTGTTGTCGTCGTGTTGTTGGTGGTTGATGTATTTGTTTGGTTGAAACTTCCGGAGACGCCACCGTAGCCACGTCCTACTCCCCATACCCAAGCCATGCCAGCTGATGTTGCTGGTGCTGCAACAGCGGCCTCCACTGGTGCTTCACAGCGTGCACCAATAGTTTGTGTTGTTGACGGACTTGTTGTCTGTGAAGCCGCAAATACGGTTGCTAGTTGCGCTTTAAGTACTGATACAGTAATCATGCTCACAACAGGGATAGCCACAAGCATACCAGCAAATGCAGCTAACATTGTTCGATTATTTTGATATTGAGTTGTCGCTACAGCATCGGCCATACAACTACCCTCCTCGCATTTAGATTAGTTACGGACTCCCACCAATCGTAATCTAACGATACGCCTATTTACAAAATACTGTCAATATGATTTAAAAGCACAAGCACTATACCTGTGGATAACATTGGATGTATAGTTATTCGCTAAAATTTTGCTGTTCTATGGGCTGCACGCCATGTTTTGATTGCATCTTTGTATGGTTGAAAATTCTTAAATATCATTAAATCAGCTTGCCGCCGAATTGCCCAACCACGCCGACCGCTCAGTACTTTTGTGCCTCGCTGCACGACCGCCCATTGCGGACCCGCTGTTACTACATATAATGGTTTTTTATCACGACGCGAAACAGGGGGCTTGCCGGCTTTTTCGCGCAGTAGATTCCGGCTGACAAAGTTTGCGTCGTGAAGCGCGGTTTGTGCCATGCCTGAGTAAGTTGTATCTGCATTGTCACCGAGTACAAATATATTCTTACTCCCTTGTGCGTGCATGTATTCATCGACAACCACTCTACCGCCACGCCCAAGCGTGAACACCTCAGGATGTTTTTCAAAAAAATCAACAGGCTTGCTGCCGGCCGTCCAAATGATGCAATCAGCCTCCAGCTCACCTGCTTTCATACAGAGCATGCCTGCAGAACAAGATGCTACTTGAATTCCAAGATGAATTTCGACACCTAAACTTTGTAGGTGACGATGGGTTTTTTCGGAGGCTTTGGGGGCAAGCATTGGTAGTACACGTTCGGCCCCATCAACCAAAATAGTTTTAACACGTACCGGTTTAATGCCGTATTTTTTTGCAACCAAACGTGCGAATGTTGGTATTTCACCGGCAAGCTCTACTCCGGAAGCTCCAGCACCCACAATTACTATTCGAATCGGATTTGTGCTGCTGCGACTAAAAATCTCAACGAGCTGCTGACGAAGCTTTATTGTTGAGCTGATATCATGCATAGACTCGGTATGCTCTGCTAAGCCGTTGATGCCAAAATAATTTACCTGATTACCGAGGGCTAAGACGATCGTATCATATGGATAGATTTCACCTTCCATCGAAACGAGTAGCTGTTTTTTGTGATCGACATACGCCCCGGTGTCAAGCACACATGTAATGTTATGAGCGTGGGCAAAAATTTGCCGCAGTGGTATGACAACTTCCATGGGTGAATGCCCTACGGCTGAGCGGTAGAGTGCGCCGTGATACTCAAAATGAGTGTTATTTGAAACCAGCGTTACTTCAAAACCAGCTTTATTCGCTAAATTCAGTGCCGTTTTCACGCCACCAAACCCACCGCCCACAATTACAACTCGCGTCACTTTTTTAGTCATTAGCATTAAGTATAACACCTTAACATCAGCATATTAAGCTAAGGCACCACTGGGGTTCGCCATTCTCCCGCTCTGCACTATAATCAATATCCAATAACGGATATACTGGTAATATGCCACAAATTGGGTACAGAGGATTATACAAACAAAAAGCGCAAGCTCCGTTTCGAGTTTCACGCTCTAAAATAGAGCTTTTTAAACAGTGTCCACGTTGTTTTTGGCTCGAGACCATTAAAGGCATAAAACGGCCTGACAGCCCGCCGTTTAATATTAATAAAGCAATTGATGAGTTATTTAAAAAAGAATTTGACCATTACCGAAGAGAAAATAAACCACATCCTATAATGGTGGAGTATAACATTGAGGCAGTACCATTCCCACACGAAAACCTTGATGAATGGCGAGAAAATTTTGTAGGAGTTCAGTATCACTATGAGCCTGCCAACTTGGTTGTATTTGGCGCGGTTGATGATGTCTGGACCAATAGTGACGGTGAATTAATTGTCGTTGATTACAAGGCGACAGCAAAGACGCGAGAGGTCGGAATAGACTCGGCTTGGCAGATTGCTTATAAAAGACAGATGGAGACATACCAGTGGTTATTGAGGCAAAATGGATTTACCGTGAGCAATACCGGATATTTTGTATACACTAATGGAAGACTCGATCTTGATGCATTCGGCGACCGACTCGAATTTCACACTAAGCTGATACCATATACTGGCAATGACGACTGGCTCGAGCCAACACTGCTTGAAATGAAGCAATGCCTTGATTCAAAAACAATGCCCGCCGTGGGAACTGCAGCAATGGGTGGCCCCTGTAATTTTTGTGAGTATGCCAAAATGCGTACCCAGTTAACGATCGACCACATTACAGCACCACAATAAGTACTGTATGACACACTTGGATTATATAAAGTTCTAGTACGAATCGAGGTTTCTTAGGGGATGTGCAAACACACTAGTGAGCGGCGGATACGGATTGCTCTGTTTCAAGATTGCGAATATTTGGCAGCATGGTTGAGATTGCTAGTGTGCCAATTGAAAATACAATGGTAAGCAACATAGCCGTACGGTTGCCATCAACTGTTGCCTGTTCGGTGGCACGTTCAATGCCATCTTTGATGACTGTTGGAACCGAACTAGTGGTCTCTTGTGATGCAAACTCAATATTACTACCCGCAGCTTTTACCCGTGCAAGTACTTGCGGTTTTGCTTGTGCTGGGATAGTAGGATCACTTTGAATATTCGTGACGACGCTACTGGTGAGCGTTGCAATCAGTGCAGCTCCAATCACTGCCGAGCCAAAGCTTTGGCCTACTTGCCGAAGGGTGTTGTTAACACCAGATGCTTCACCAGATTGTTGTACCGAAACAGCGGAGAGGGTTAAATTGCTTAATTGGCTAAAGCCAAAACCCATACCGATTCCGAACATAAATAACCCCGGTGCAAAATTCCACACAGTCGCATCAACACTAAATGCTTGGCGGGTAATAACTGCACCAATGAGACCAATCGCAAATCCAAGTTGAATGACTCTTTTGGGAGTAAGTTTTTTGGTAAATTTGAGTGCAAGCGGTGCCCCGATCATGACTGCAATAGACATCGGGAGTAGACCAAGGCCTGTGTGAAACGCATCAAGGTGAAGTACGCTTTGGTAGAAAATAGGCACAGAAAAGATAAGCCCACTCATGCCAAGGGCTTGAAAAGCTGTGGTTACGCTACCGGCTGTGAATTGTCGATTTGCAAAAAGCTTTAATGAAACAAGTGGTGTATGCCC
>CAZNJH010000019.1:0-9618 GCA_964573355.1 uncultured Candidatus Saccharibacteria bacterium
CCAATGCTCATGCGTAAACTTCATATAGTTATCAAGACAAATAACAACCACGTACATGCTTGAAACAACAGCAAATAATCGTAGTGTTGGATGGCGTATGATTCGCCAAGCAAAAATGACAGTTGCGACAATGCCTGCGTAGAGCGTGTACCGAGCAAAGCTATATAGAAATGCCAACGGCTCTTTGGATTCATAGAGATGATTTATTGCGAAATAGAATTCATAAAGCGTAGTGCGCCACCATATTTTGTTATAGTCAGCGATCCTCCACTGAGGCGCTTGCGTCTTGCGGAGCTTTTTTAATTCGTAATCTCGACCCCAAGGGCCATACTGGCGACATGATTGTTCAGATAATATTTGGTTACAATCGGGCACAGGATTTTTATAGCGTATAACATTTATACCGTACCGTTCGAAGCAAAGCACTACCCCAAGCAAGAGCACACCACATAGAAGAATCTTTTTAGTGACAGAAAACTTGGCGAACTCGTTTTTAACAGTAGACTTAATTTGTAAACCTTTTGCATGCACCGCCCACCATATTGAAATTAACAGATACACAAACAAGGTCACAAAAATTGGAAGATAGGTGTACTTAATGAGCGAAGCAAACAAACCTAGACTTAAAAAACTAAGCAATGCCTGCAGGTTAATGTCACCCTTTCTGAGAGCTGCGAGTATCGATGTGGCTGTTATAAGCGTGAGCGCAGTCAAGGGTATCGTCGCGTTATCGTAACTAATCTGCGCACCCAAAAATGGGACTATTGGGATAAGTGCAAAAACGAATAATGCTGTATTACCAATTACTCGAGACAACTTGAGGCGTTCAAAAAGTCGCTTAAATAACCAAAAACTACTGGCAAGCATCGCCACATTGATGAGCCGCAACGCAATGATTTTTACCGGATTTGAATCTATAAATACTGAAAGTAAGCGGTAGGGGAAACTGAATATATAGTGGAAAAGATATGAAGGGTATCTCGTAATATCACCAAGCTGGTCTGTGCCAGCAGGAGGTGTTGAGAAAAAAGGGCTCCACTGTTTTGCATAGGTTTGAATAATTTCGTAATGATAATTTTCATCAAATGCCATCGGGTATCGACTCGTAAAGACAAGCCACAGGGAGCTTAGTAGAAAAATACCGACTATTACATAAAAGAAACGATTACTCGCGACAAAGCTAAGGATGCGCTGGCTGATTTTTTTGAATTGCACGCTTTTTATTTTAACATCACCGGAGGGTGTTCTAAAGCACGCACGGGCCCAGGGAGGTACCGCGTTAATAGAAAATCGTCAGCACTGCTATACTACATACGTATGAAAAAATTCCGCGCCATTGGTACAGTTAGTATATTAATTATCACCGTCGTCTTAATTGGCCGATATGTTGTTGCTAACCCAGACACGCTCACGCAACTCGCACAGATTAACCCACTCTACATAGTACTCATCATTATTCTATATAGCGCAGTGCTCTTCAGCCTCACGGTTGTAAATACATTGTCAGTACACCTGAGTAACAAGAAGATTAATTTTCGTGAAAGCCTCGCTTTAACCAGTACTTCTTCTATAGCTAACTTTTTTGGTCCGCTACAAAGCGGTGTCGGCATTCGTGCGGTCTACTTTAAGACAAAACTTGGTATTAGCATTAAACGCTACCTGACTGTCTCGCTCTATTACTACGCATTTTATGCGTTTATTAGTGGTGTATTTTTGTTATTTGGTAGCCCTCAGTGGCGACTTCCAGTTTTTGCGCTGTTATTAATTGGGAGTACCGGCACCACCTGGTACATCAGACGTCAAACAAGCAAACTACACGGCGGCTTTTTGCAGCCGCAGCTGCTTTTGAGGCTAGCCGTTATAACATTAATTCAGCTCGTCTGCACAACAGCAGTGTATGGTATTGAACTACTGTCTCTCGGAAAGACCTTTCACTTGAGTCAACTCATTAGCTACAGTGGTGCTGCAAACTTTTCGGTGTTTGTAGCTATTACTCCTGGGGCCATCGGCATTCGTGAGGCATTCTTGGTATTTTCTGAAAACCTTCACCATCTCAGCCGAGATACCATCATAAGTGCTAATATTCTCGACCGAGGCGTATATGTCGTCTTTTTAAGCATCGTGTTTGGAGGTCTTTTAGTAACGCATACACAAAGACGCCTCAAAGATTTCATGAACAAGTCAACTGATAGTCATCATAATTAACCTTGAGGCAATCTCGTAAGCTAAGTCGCACCTTAGATTTTCAGTGCTTCTATAGGATTTATCCTTGCCGCACGTCGAGCGGGCAACACTACAACCAGTAGGCCAAGTGCGACCGAGAAACCCAGTACTGATGCATGTAGCCACCACGGGTACGAGAATAAGGAGAAAACATCGTCCGCACCCCGAGCTCGAGAAAGTTGTTGCATGATCCGGTTTACCACAGCACTGATACAAGCCGAACCGATAATACCGAGAAGTCCGCCCAAAACTGACAATGAAACCGACTCGACTACGAAGAGCCGGCGAACATCACGACGCCGGGCACCCAGTGCAACCATTAAGCCAATCTCTTTTGTTCGTTCGAGCAATGACACAGTAAGCGTATTAAACATACCCAATGTCGCTATCAGCAAGCCGATACCACCAAACCCGATAAATAGAAGGTTCAGTATTACGAAGAATTGATTAATCTGTTCGAGAGTTTGGAGCGGGGAAGTGCTTGTGAAGCCAAGTGTTTCAACTTTTTTCTGCACAGCGTCCACATAGGACTTATCATCGACAAGCACTTTCAATTGGCTAGCACTATCCACGCCATTTTGAGTGAAAACATCACTCGATATATAAAGCTCGGCGCCACTACCACTGTCTATAACGCTCCGCACTACTGCACTGTGCGTAATAGTCTTCTTTTCTTCACCTTGTTCAGTCGGCACACGCACGCCAACCTTCAGTGTTAGTTCTTTGCCCAAAATCTGTTGTGGATTTTTTATGCCGAGAGCTTGAATGTAAGCTGTATTTACAACGAGTGTTTTTGCATCAGAAAACTGAGGCACGACACCTTCAACTCGTTTAAATTGGACCATCTCTTTATAGCCTTCATCCACACCATAGACAACTGATTCAACCTTGGCATTATTAAATTCCGTTTTACCCGCGTAATAGTACACCGGTGCGACTTTTGAGACTCCATTGGTACGTTCGATTCGTTTGATATTTTCATCACCAAGTTGCACAAGCTGGGCTTTTGCGGGCACAACATCGATCGTTCTAATTGAGCTTGAGTCAACCACTTGATTTGTAACGAGATCCCTCAGCCCTAGCCCAAATGCAAGCAGGAAGATCACGGCACCAATGCCAACGAGCACACCGGTCATAGTTAAAATGGTTCGCAATTTTTTTGAAAACAAATTCTTAAATGCCATCTCAATTAAAAATGTTGTTTTAATTGTGCCTGTAGGCAACGAAACACTCTT
Source organism: uncultured Candidatus Saccharibacteria bacterium (assembly GCA_964573355.1). GTDB lineage: Bacteria > Patescibacteriota > Saccharimonadia > Saccharimonadales > UBA7683 > UBA7683. The sequence continues at coordinate 3,459 of CAZNJH010000019.1, forward strand.
CTTAATGGCGAGTGGGTTTTTAGAAAAAGACCTCATACAACCCGCCTGACGATGTCCCTGAGCGGCTTTTGTGGCGCTGCAACAATAGGATCTTGTAACCTTCCGTCGAGCACAGAAAGCACGCTATCAGCGATTGGCAAAAGTTCATCATTGTGAGTAACCAGTACAACCGTTGCACCATAAGACTCGTTAAAATCCTGTAGTAACTTAATAATCAGCTGCCCGCTCAGGCTATCAAGATTACCCGTTGGTTCATCAGCAACGAGTATTTTCGGTCGTACTACTGTAGCCCGTGCAAACGAAATGCGCTGCTGTTGGCCACCTGAAAGAAGTACTGGGCTGTATCGCGTGTATTTTTCCAAACCAACGCGTGTAATGCTTTGTCGCGCCAGCCACAGCGCTTTGTGTTTATTCCATCCAGTCAGCAGAAGCGGGAGCGCAACATTTTCTTCTACGCTCAGGCTGCTCACCCAATGATTGTCTTGGTACACCATGCCGATATTGCGCCCACGGAACCTTGCACGCCGATCAGCCGAAAGTTCATACAGACTCGTTGAGCCTACGCGCACTGTTCCACTTGTTGGCGCTTCAAGTCCAATTAAACTATTGAGGATTGTCGTTTTACCACTTCCAGAAGGACCATGAAGAATGGTAAAACTACCTTCTTTGATTTCAAACGAAATATCATGAAGCACCTCAACATCATTACCAAGAGCAGGGAAGCGTTTAACAACATGATCAAACTCAACTATTGGAGCGGCATTTTTAATCATCCTAGTTAACCCCAAACACTTGCTGTAATGCTTTTACAATGATACCGAGAACACTGTCGCTTGGTCGACCAATAATTGCGACTTGCTGCTCACCCTGAGTTTGATTCTTGCCGGCATCTGAAGATCGTGGCTCAACATGATACACGCGGGAAGTGGAAAGGTCAGAAATCACGACTACGTGCTCATATGTCAGGCGTGCGTCTTCACTGGTGCTGCTTGAAAGAAAACCGCCAGCTCCTTCACCGTATGCTACCTGGCTAGTTGCCGGTTCGTCAGTGCGCCAGCTTACCACAATTTGGCCACGCGCCTCAGCACCACTGCCACGAATACTTGCGTCAACAATAACATCAGTGATTTGGGGTGGTCGGGTATCCAGTGCCGTCTTAAAACTCTGCTCGTCAGAAGAAGCAAAATTGCCACTTCCATCTCGAGATCGAGCAACCAAACGATAAGTACTATCGTCTCTCAAGCCACGTATTACTACTTCATGTTTTGTAACGAGTTGGCTATTCAAACTATTTTCCGAGAGATTCGCTACACCGTACGATAACTCACTCGTGCTCGGAACGTTTGTATCCCATGTAACCTTCTGTGAACTGCTCGGCTCATTTTCGATCGGCTGAAACCGTAAGTTTGTAATTTTGGGTGCTGGCGGCGTTGAGAAGGTAAGTGTGGTTCCTTCATATTCATTGCCATCGCCATCAACGGTGTTAATTTTATAAAAATATTTAGTACCATCTTCAAGATCTGGAAGAATAGAGTTGTATACTGAACGATTTGTTGAGGTATTAAGCTCAACCAAGCCACCAAATCCACTACTCTTACCGTAATAAAGTTTTACCTTCGATGCCCCAACGGTTGTGTATTGAACGGTAGCGCTTGAAAGGCCAACCTGCGGCACAGCAACATCTTCGACGACTGGTCGAGGCAGGGTAGCAAAGCTAAGCTCACTTGATTGTCCAGTGTTACCATCTTCATCTGTCCAGCGGACAACATAAAAATAAGTGGTCCCCGGATCGAGGTTAGAAAGCTGGATGCTATGCTGCGTCACTTGACCAGAATTATATGATTCGGTAGGGAAATAGCTGCCGCTTGCCACACCAAAGGCAACCTTAGAATCGGCAACACGGTCGGTCACCCAGCTAATAGTAGCTTTTTTGGTACTAATGGCTTCAACGCGCGGCGTACCATTTAGGTCCGGTGGGGTAGTGAAGCGGCCTGTTGGTGTTTTTGATTCCACACCGGTGTAAGCGCCACATTTATTCGCTGAGTCGCAAGCTCGTACTTTGTAGTAATACAGCTGTGAGAGGAGCGACGTATCAACATAGCTTGACCCGCTCGTCGAACCAGCAAGTGTGTAGCTCGATCCATTTGCAGAGCGGTAGATTTCATATTTGGCAACGCCCGATCCAAGATCTGACGGCTCCTCCCAGCTAAGTACCAGCCTCCAGTTGTTGCTCGTTTTAACGCTTGTATCTGCAATATCTAAATTGCGTGGCATCCCTGGCTCCGCGGTATTCGCGACAAAATCAACGCTAGCAGCCGTGGCGTAATTTATACCACTAGACTCGTCTTTCGCTACAACATAGAAAGTGTTTGTACCAGGCTGCGTGGCATACGCATCTGCAGATACACTTGTAACGCCCGGGGCGGTGTAGTTGCAGGTTTGTTCGGTTGGTTGAGTATTTACTGTGTAACAATACGTTAAACTGCCGGCAGAGCCCACGAAGGTTGCAGGCTGAATCCAGCTGAACGCAAACGAATTCTGCGTATTTGTCGACGGCGTTGCAATCAAATTGCGTGGTGAGGTTGGTGCGCCATTCGTGTTGATTTTAAGCACCGTCGTCACGTTTGCCTGTGATATGTTTCCTGCTTGATCCCAAGTTCTGAAATAGATAACATTATTGCCATCAGCCAAGTTAGCGAAATCTGGTACACTTTGCGTTGTGTAACTACCATCATTTGCCAGTAAATCTGAACTATCCTGATTACCAGTATGAGAATCCCCATACCATGTGCCATTTACCCCAATTTTATATTGTAATCCTGCTAAGCCAGAGTCATCATCGCTTGCCGAGTCAGGTCCAGATGTAGCCCAGCTCAGCGTTGCAGTTTTAGTGTTTATAAAACTCGACGGAGCTGTGATGTACGCTGGGTTAGCAGGTGGGGTATTATCAAACTTAAAATTGAAGCTAGCACTGCTGTTTATTATGTTGTGCGAAAGATCAATCGCCCTGATATTGAGATAGTAGGTATTGTTTGAGGTAGTAAGTGCGCTCCCCAAATAATTGATAGCGCTCAAATCAACCGAAGTACCACTGACTGCAAATTGACAAGCATTTTCAGTATCAAGTGGTGTAGTGCCTAAAATTCCTTTTGTAGTCGTAGGATCCGCCGCACTGTCTGTGCCAAGATAGAGACAGTATCCTTTGATGCCAAGTCCACCTGAATTGTCCTCCCCGCCAGTCCAGCTAAAGTATGGTGTTGCGCTATTAGTCCATGCACCTTCCGTAAATTCGGCACCACCATTTGACGCATACATTTTAATTGCACTTGCATTGGTGGTCGGCGCCGTTGTGTCAGAGTCTGCAAATGTAATAGTAATATCATCAAGTGAGCTGGTTGAACTGGTGTCACTGGTCGTTAATGTTATTTCATATTGTATATAGCGCTGCGTATCAGTAACGCACCCACCGGTACCGCTTGATATATCACTTCCGGAAGCTACGGATGTACACGTGTTAAAGTTTGGCGCATCGCTCATGAGGGCGCTGTTTGAAGATCGTACTTTAACTTGAATCGTTCCGCTTTTAGTGTAGCTGACAGTGCCCCAGTTTGAAGGTTTGTGGGTGTCGTGTATATTTGAAGTAAGCGTTCCGCTTGAAGCATATTTATTCAGACTGACATCATCAATATAAAGGGTTTTGCCCGCCATAACTTTAACGCCGTATTCCACTGAGCTCGCGGTACCCACAGTTGTACCTGATAGTTTATACCAGCCACCACCCACCGAGGTGTAGGTAGTGGCAACATCGGTACCATTTACTATTAGGGCAGCATCTGATGAAGTAACTGCAGATCCCGTTGTATACACATATGCTTCAAGGTTGTAATTAGCAGTATCATTCGTATTGATACTCTGTGTAAAAGCCCCTTGGCTCCCACTAATTGCCACAACCTTAGCGGAGCTCCCACCGCTAAAGTGTTGTGCGGTATCGCGACTAGCCGACTCAATAGCAGTCGCAGTTTTAAATGTCACCAGAACCCCAGTACCGGTTCGAAGACCTGAGGTTGGAGTTACAGTACTTGTTACTGTTTGACTAGTGTTAAGTTGCTTATATGCTGATGTAGCAAAGATACTTCCTGTACCCACTGGTGCACCTCGGGTAAAACTATTGTCCCAAATAGGGTTAACAATAGAGCTACTCCAGCTCGCCATGCCAAGTGCTAATTCGTTTGCTTGGGTGGTTGTAGTCGTTGGACCCAATGTAATGGAGCTCGTACTCGTCGCTTGCTGAATCGTTGAGGTAACATCAAGTGGGTTCGAAGTAGTAATATTTGAGAATTCATAAATATCGAGATTCATAATGCGCGCTGCTGACGCAGACACCGTCAGCGTGCTCGACTCACCGGACCCAGCTATTTTGTGAAATATGACAATGCGGGTATTTGATGTATCGTTGCGATAATCTAAATCAGTTACGTAACCGTTCGGCAGCGTCACAAGGGCGAGACTTTGTATTGCCAACAGACCGAATACTGTATTGCCAGCTGTTGGTGCATTGCTAAACGTTGAGCTAATTGAAGCAACTGAAGTACTTCCGCTATTATTGGTGGCCGTTTGTACAAAACCTGGTTGGGCTTTGATACTTGTAGTATTCCACCCACTCAGATCGCTCTCAAAAGTGCCGTTGCTAACTTTTTCAGACTTTTCGAGCTTTATGGTTCCTGGAGTTGTACTTGAAACATTAGTAGCACCACTATACTGATTTGTCGTAGAGCTACCGCTTCCACTGCTCCAATCTGTTTGATTCCAACTGCCTGAAGCCAGTACAAAATTATTGCTTGAAAATAAGTAAACGGCGACGATCAAAATACAGAGCACCGAACTCAGCGGCACACTGAACGGATGTACATATACACGTCGAAGTAGTTGCCTCATTCGCGCGAAGCTAATGCCGCTCAAGAGACCTCTTATGCGATTGGTTCGCCGTTGCCGTATTTCCCTCATCCTTTTCCTATTTAAACGTTAGCTCTATTGTACCACGCCAGATATTTTTACAACAACAGATTTACGGATTTTTTAAGATCAACGCAACCACCTGAATTCTTAAATTTACGCTTGTTTTTAGAACCGTAAGCAGTATAATTAGTAACTAGTTGTGTTGGTACTCGTGATACGCGTTTTTACCAACAAACTTATATACATGAGGTTACACACACTGTTCGGATAGACGAATAAGCGTCCCTGGCTTCCATTACAAAAGCTTCTAGTGTTAACAAGCTCAACTAACGGCAGAGCATTGTATCTAGTAAGCTCATACTCTTCAGCCCGTTCACCAGTTACTCGATTGGTGTATTCAATATATAAGATTTATAGATGAAATGGAGTATCGTATGGAAGCAATCAAGGTGAATCAAGAGGTAACGATTAACGGTGTATACTTTAAAAACCAGCGTGATCTCGAAGCGTACCCTAAAGCCATGGAATTTAACGGCCAAACGTACACCTTTTTAAATTCAGGCTGGCGCTATTTGGTACACAAAGGTCAAGAAGTATTTCGAGTATTTAGTGTTACTGATGGTCGCAATGATTTTCGGCTCAAACTTGATCCGTCTGAAAGCCGCTGGACGCTGCTTGAAATCAAACCGTATTAAAAGCAGTGCACTTACCTCCATATACAATAAATGCGACTCATTGAGGTCGCTTTTATTGTATGGCTTGAAAAAGCAATCTGTTACAATAACCACATAATGTATCAAAAGGAGATCGTGTGAAAAAAACTGAACCAGATTTCGTGATCCGAGCACGAAATCTAAAAAAATCCTATGGTAAAACCGTGGTATTAAGGGGTATTGACTTGAACGTCGAGCGAGGTACTATGGTTGCCCTCCTTGGCCCGAACGGCGCCGGTAAAACAACTACGGTGCGCATTTTAAGCACCTTACTTGATTTTGATGGCGGTAAAGTAACGATTGCAGGGCATGACGTAAAAGAAGCCGCCGATAAGGTTCGGCGAGTAATTGGCCTTACCGGACAGTCCGCAGCAGTAGACGAACTGCTGACCGGTCGTGAAAACCTCGTTATGATGGGTCTTTTGTATCGGCTCACCAAAAAGAGTGCAAAAGCACGTGCAGAAGAACTACTAAAGGATTTTGATTTAACA
>CAZNJH010000020.1:0-9581 GCA_964573355.1 uncultured Candidatus Saccharibacteria bacterium
GTTCCTGCCCTGATCGCTCAACAGTTAGTTGATCAAAAAGATACCCGCACCTATACCGATAAAAAACGTGATATTCACGAAGCGGATATCAATCATCTCAGTAGAGCCGTGGAAGTATACGAACAGCTGTGCGAAACATTCAATCAAACATTTACTGCTTTTGACTGCACGAAAAATGGTGAGCTGATGAGTATACCAGCTATAAACAACCTGTTATGGGAAAGGATTCAACCAATGCTTGGAAAATTACGTCGTCAAAAGAAACAAACCAAGGAAGCGGCAACTATGACACCTCCTACCAAAAGTGAGAATCCATTTGTGTTTAAAAATGAAAACGGAAGCTATAGCGTAACTGACGCCGGTAAAGAATATCTCACCAATGCGGTTACTGACACAACGGGCGAAGTATACATGTTCACCGACAAGATCAGCAACCAAACGGTTGCTGCTGCCATGGCCCGTCTGTCACGTCGAGCAGATGACATGCGGGTTACGATTCTAGATGAGTTTAGCGAAAAAGAAGGTAAAGACGCTGATTTATTAAAACGAGTCATTACTGCCTATGGAGATGACAGTGTACAGCAGCTGACCGGTATACATTTTGTGGTTGAAAACGCCAGTAATCTTTTAACAAAGCGGCTTGAGTGGGGACGATTAGCAGCGTATCTTGAGCAATCAACGCGCTACATTTATTTTGATCAAAAAGATGAACGCGGACAGTACAAATACTATACCCCAAAGACACTCAGCGACGAAGCCACAAAAAAGTATTCTTCACAAATGGACAGGCTATTCGATACGTATTCAGAAATCGTACAAAAATTAACTGATTATGTTCGCGCGAATTCCACTGAGCCTGAAGAAAAACGGGATGGCGCCTGGAAAGCCGCAACACGTGCTCAAGCATGCGATGCTGCTCGGAACGTTTTGCCGGCAGCCACTACTGCAACCGTTGGTATTTTTGCAAGCGGCCAAGCGCTAGAGAGCTTAATTATGCATCTCCAAAGTGATGAATTAGCTGAAGCGCGAACAATCGGCGAACAACTACTCAATGAAGGACGCAAAGTACTTCCAACCTTTCTCGAACGCGCAGACAAGCCTGATCGTGGTGGTGCATGGGTAGCGCACCGAGCTCAAACTCGCGCTAAATTGCTCGAGATTGCAAAGCAGCATGACGTACAGCCGATAAAAGGCAGTGATGGTGAGCCGGTCGTGCTAACAGACTATTGGCCAAAAAATGAGTTCGACGTACTGCCACATGTACTGTACGAACAAAGTACCCTCAGCTTGGATCAACTCAGCGAGCATATAAACCGGTGGAGCTATAGCGAAAAAGAAGCAGCACTAAAAGCAGCATTTGGCGAACGTCTCAACCGGCGTCACAAACCCGGTCGGGCGCTCGAATTCCCGCATTACACCTTCGACTTAATTTGTGATTATGGTATTTTCCGCGACTTACAACGACACCGCATGGTTGACGCCCTTGAATGGCAACGCCTGACACCACATTATGGGTATGAAATTCCAAAACTTGTCAGTGATGCGGACCTAGAAGAACAATTTGAACAATGCTTCGACTTAAGCGCCCAGCTTTACCGGTTCCTACTCGAAGAAGACTATGAATATGAAGCACAGTATGCAACACTACTTGGCCATAAAATGCGGTGGAAAATTATGATGAATGCCCGAGAAGCATTCCATTTCACCGAATTGCGCACCAGCCCACAGGGTCACCCAGGCTACCGAAAGCTTGCCAAGCAAATGTACGATAAAATTGCCGAAGTCCACCCCATAATTGCCGGTGGTATGATATTTGTAAATCAGGGTGAAGATGCAGAATTAACGCGACTTGCCGCCGAACGTGCCACACAGTTTAAGCTCAACCAATTAAATAACGATCAGTCCCAGTAACTAGCGATTTATATTAGTAACAAAGAATACTACATGATAGTTGGCTGGAGACAGAAGCCAGATGGGGCCGAGGCCGGGTAAACAAAAGAGCGCAAACGGTGCGCTACCATTTTGTGTGTTTTGAAACACCCGTACGTTGCTGTAAATGTAATGAATACATCTCTTGCAACGCACGTTTACCCGACCTGACCATGCAGTTGGTTGGCTACAACGCCGTGTAGCTGAAATCGAGGTACATCGGTTCGCAACTACCCGGACCCGAGTAGTGCACGTTGGGCGTCCTCGAGAAGTGCAACGACGGAACCTCATCGGTGTGCGAGAGCTTCCAAAGCGCACTCTGAAGTGCCTTGATCGACACCTCATTCTCCAGGCCAAGCGTCCTGCGCAGCTCCGCAAGATTCTGAGCCTTAACCCTACCGCCACCCGCTTTGATGGCGTCGAGAACCAACCCCTTCGCGGCCTCACCGGCCGACACAGTCGTAGTCATCATGGATAGTCTGTCTCCAGCTTGTTAAGGCTGCCCCTTTGAGGCAGGGAAGAGCAGGATTGCTTCTTCCGGTAAATCATTGAGCATAACTTACCGCAAAAAACAAAAACTCGATCTTGGGTGTAGATCGAGTTGGCTTCTGCTTAAAACTAAGTACTCAATCTACTATTTAGCGCACCACGAGCAAGAGATTGCGACGGCAACTCTTGTAACTGGCAATACTAATAGTAGTGAGTAACATAACGAATTTGATTATACTCTAAATGTTGGTAAAGTCAAATATCGTATTGATTTACACAGCAGACTCCTGTATAGTAAGTTCTGATCATTGCCAAAGACAGTGGGCCAACCGGAAACAGTTGTAAGACCTACCGAGGAGTGAAATAAACAATTTGTTTTATTTTTCATAAACGTCTTTGGTAATGCGAGAACCAAAGACTTTTTTGTTCTCGAATCTGTTCATTAACATTCTGGTCGAATATATGTAAACATAAGATGAGGTAACGTAATTATGGCGATTTCTCGCGATAAAAAACAAGCGTTGGTAAATGAATTAAACGAGCTTCTTAGCACTGCAAAGATGACCGTTTTTGCTCATTACGATGGCCTTTCAGTTACCGATCTGCAAAAACTTCGTCGCGCTGCACGCGAACAAGGCATACGTATTAAAGTGGTGAAGAACCGCTTGGTACGCGTAGCCCTAAAAGAACAGGCGAGCCTAAAGGATGTTGATACTAGCAGCCTTGTGGGTCAACTGCTCTACGCCGTAAGCAGTGAGGACGAGGTCGCCCCAGCGCAAGCCCTGGCAGCATTTGCAAAAACAAATGCGAACCTAAAGCTTGCAGGTGCTATTTCTGCAGAAGGTAAACTCCTCGGCGTTGATGAAGTAAAATCCCTTGCCACGCTCCCAAGTAAGAACGAGCTTATTGCTCAAGTTGTTGCAACACTCTCATCTCCATTAAATGACGTCGTCAGCGGCCTTTCGGGCAACCTGCACGGCCTTCTTGATGGAATTGAGGCGAAAGCAGCATAAACAAAAGTTGTGAGTAAAGGTACACCACCACTCGCTCCTTCATTCATTAGAAACTAACTCCAAAGGAGAACACATGGCTGATATTAAAAAATTAGCAGAAGATTTAACAAAGTTAACTGTACTTGAAGTAAATGAACTCAAGAATTTCTTAAAAGAAGAGTACGGCATTGAGCCTGCTGCTGCAGCAGTTGCTGTTGCCGGACCAGCTGCTGGCGCTGAAGGCGCAGCTGCTGAAGACGAAAAGAGTGAATTTGACGTTATTCTCAAAGACGCAGGTGCACAAAAAGTTGCTGTTATCAAAGCAGTGAAAGAAATCACTGGACTTGGTCTTGGCGAAGCAAAGGCTATTGTTGACGGCGCACCGAAGGCTGTAAAAGAAAAAGTAAGCAAAGACGACGCAGAAGCCGCTAAGAAAGCTTTGGAAGAAGCTGGCGCTACTGTTGAGCTCGCGTAAGTATATAAAATCAACGACCAGATGTTTTTCAAAAATACCGCTCATGTTGGGCGGTATTTTTATATGTCAGGTCAAAATGGATGCTTGACATCTTGAAATACACGCGTATCATAAAATGTTATGAGCAAGTACGCAGCACAAATAAACATTATTATGCCTGGAGTAACGCGCGGGATTATTTAGCTGCCTCAAACCAAGAAAGCCACATCCCGCCGTAAAGCGGGTTTTTTAATTACTAATCACAAGAACAACAACACCATGAGCACCCATACCCCAGAGCTAGCAAGAAGCACCCCTTCGTTATATGAAGTAGCGTGTCAAACACCTCTCATTAATACGGACCTCATCCTTTCAGGTGCTCGTATACTCCTGAAAGATGAGACGGTTCAGCCGGTTGGCTCTTTTAAGCTACGCGGCGCATACCATGCGGCACGTCTTTTGGACCCGTGTCAATTAGAGGCAGGTATCGTAACGGCAAGTGCAGGCAATCACGGACAAGGGGTTGCTTTTGCTGCCAAAGTACTTAATTGCGCTTCTTATGTATACGTTCCTGAAACGACGCCTCGAACAAAACTGGCCGCGCTCCGAGAACTTGGCGCTAAGGTGGTGGAAGTAGCCGGCACCGTAGATGACGCACTCATCGAGGCCCAAGACTACGCGCGTGCGAGCAGCGCAGCATTTATACACCCCTTTGATAATCCAACGGTTATCGATGGGCAATCGTCGCTGGTCCATGAAATTCTTGATGACTGTAGACCAGACAATATATTTGTCCCGGTTGGTGGCGGTGGGCTCCTTGCAGGAGCGTGCCGCGCAGTGAGTGACCGAAAAGCGCACGCAACTGTGTATGGCGTACAGCTTGAAGGCGCATCAGCATTCGCAGACAGCCTGAGAACAGGGGAATATGTATGCCTTGATACCGTGAACGCGCTTTCAGACGGAACTGCAGTACGAAGCGCCGGAAAACTCGCACTGCAAGAGGTTGCATCGAATACATCATTTGGTGGCATAATCGTTGTCTCTAATGCTGAACTTGGCGAGGCAATGGTCCTGCAAGAAACACTGACTGGAATTGAAGCCGAACCGGCAGGGAGTCTCTCATTCGCCGGTATGTTTGCATACGCTGCTAAATTCAAAGGCAATGACGAGGTATGGGCTGGGGTTATCAGCGGCAAACATCGTGATCATGCACGGTACCAAAAACTCGCTGCAGCGGCTGGATATCCCGTAGCATCGTCAGCTGTGGAAAAGTAAATTGACATATTTTTTACATCATGCTACTGTAACGAGAGTTATTGCGAGTAAATAAAAAGTAAGGGTTTATCAGATGTCAGAATTACCAGAAAAACAAGTGAAGCGCCTCAAGACGCTTCTCATCGAGGCTGAAACAAATTTAGCCGCTGCGAGAGAATTACTCACGAGTCTCGTTGGTGAGGATCCGGTCGTAGCGCAGTCTCAGCGCGAAGAAGTTGCCGGTAAGGTAATCGAAGGCGTGTTCGACGGCCAAAGCATGCTTGGACCAGATGGCAAATCATATCCCGTTCCTGCAAATTACGCAAGCAAATCCAAACTTGTCCAAGGCGATATATTAAAGCTCACTATTGCTGACGATGGTGGGTTTATTTATAAACAAATCGGGCCGGTACCGCGTAAGCAAGTGATTGGCACACTCATCCAAAAAGAAGGTGGATATTTTGTTGAAGTTGCTGGCAAAGAATACAAGGTACTCCTTGCCAGTGTCACGTATTTCAAAGGGCATGTTGGCGATCAGGTCAGCGTTGTACTTCCTGAAGATGATGCAGACGTAGAGTGGGCCGCACTTGAAGCAGCCTTGTAAATCTTAGCTTATCTTTCTTACAATTTTTAAACAGCAACAAAACGTAGCTTTGCTTTTTGTTACACTATATACATGGCAAAACTTTATTTTCGTTATGGTGCAATGAATTCAGGCAAATCGACAGCGGTACTGCAAGTTGCATACAATTATGAAGAACGTGACATGCAAGTTTTGCTTGTAAAACCATCTGTTGACACCAAAGGTGATGATCGTATTGTCTCGCGGCTTGGCAGCAGCCGTACCGTTGATCTGCTCGTGACCGACGATACTGATTTGTTTCAAGAAATTGCAAAAAAACGTGAGCTCCAACCAAAACTAAGCTGCGTACTGGTAGATGAAGCGCAGTTTCTAAGCAGCACCCATGTAGATCAGTTATTTAAGGTGGCGATCAGCCTCCACATCCCGGTGATTTGCTTCGGGCTCAGAACAGACTTTCAGACAGCTTCATTCCCGGGCTCTACTCGGCTGCTCGCAGTTGCTCACAGCATTGAAGAGTTGAAAACAATCTGTCGGTGCGGCAAAAAAGCCATACTCAATGGGCGTAAGATTGGCAACAAGTACGTTGCGAATGGATCACAGCTCGCAATAGACGGTGAAAAAGACATTTCATACGAGTCACTCTGCGGCGCATGTTATCTGAAGCAAGTGGGTGATATCACGACGGTACATATCGAGAAGTAACCCAGAGTTCAGGGTCAGCAAAGACATGTTTTTCCTGGGCACTAAAAGATAGTAGCTCAGCCATACAGGCCCACCGACTGTTTGCCGGAAGCTACTGTCAACCGGTATACTAGAAGACACTATGGGAGAAAAGAAAAAAACCGATCAAACGGGTCGTAAGGCACTGTATCGCACATATCGCTCTAAAAGCTTAGACGAAATAATCGGTCAAGAACATGTCACCCGCACACTCAGCAATGCCCTCAAGGCCGGTAAAATAAGCCATGCGTATTTATTTACTGGACCACGCGGTACAGGTAAGACTTCGATTGCCCGCATCATTGCACACGCGATTAATGACTTACCTTACACGGATGAGTCTAATCATCTTGATATTATCGAAATTGACGCAGCGAGCAACCGGCGGATTGATGATATTCGTGACTTAAGAGACAAGGTCCATATCGCCCCTGTCTCGGCAAAGTATAAGGTCTATATTATTGACGAAGTCCACATGCTCACGACAGAAAGCTTCAATGCGTTACTCAAAACTCTTGAAGAGCCTCCTGAACACGTTGTATTTATACTCGCCACAACTGAAGTACATAAATTACCTGCCACAATCATAAGCCGCACCCAGCGTCACAGCTTACGCCTCGTGTCTACTACACAGGTCGCAAAACATCTAAAAACTATTGCTCAAAAAGAAGCGATACCGATCGATCCGAACGCACTTGAGCTGCTCGCAGAGCATGGCGGCGGTAGCTTTCGTGACAGTATCAGTCTACTTGACCAAATGAGCGGTAGCACCGAGCCTATTACGACAGAAACGGTTGAAAGCCTGCTCGGCTTAGCACCGCGAAAAGCACTTGAATCGGTACTGAGTGCTGTCCAATCCGGCGATGGCCCAAAATTACTGCAACAGCTTCACGAACTACTGCAAAGCGGACTCACGGCAGCCCATATTGCGCAGCAACTTGTGCATCATTTACGATCAGAAGCGCTTAGCAACCATTACAACACGACAAGCATACAGATAATGGAAGAACTCGTTGCTATCCCGTCTTCGCACTACCCCCAGTTACAGCTTGAAACAACATTACTGCGCGCGTCACTTCAAAACCAGCATACTTCTCCCAAGACAAGCACCACGAGTATTAAGAACACCCCATCTGCAGCTCGGCCTGTACACAAAGAAGAAGTCATCACGCCCAAGCCTCCTCAAGAACTACCTGAAGAACAAAATAATCGACCGTCTACCCAGGCAAGCCCAACAAAAAAAACACTAGTCATCCATGAGGGTGTGCTCACAGCAGAAATACTTGAAGCGTCATGGCCAAAAATTTTAGAAATAACAAAACAAAAAAATAACCCACTCTATACGGTTCTGCGCCTGGCAGCAACTGAAGCTGACAACGAAGGGCTGGTACTCATATTTAGGTTTGCTTTCCATCAGAAAAAGATTGATGAATCACGGTATAAATCCCTCATAGCTGAAATAGTTGCAGAAGTTACTGGTATATCTACTACCGTACGAAGCATTATCGATAAGGAGCGGGCAAAACCTGTCGGCTCAGAAACTACACCACCAGTTGATACTGCTCATGCTTCACTTATTTCGCAAGTTCAAGATATTATGGGCGGGGGAGAAGTAGTACAAGTATAAATGAGCACATATGACCAAGGCTAATACACTACCAAGCGGCGCAAAGATACCCCCTCAGAATATTGATGCTGAGCTTAGTTTGCTTGGCTCGATTTTAATCGAGGATGATGTCTTAACACTGATAGCGGACAAAATTACAAATAATGATTTTTATGAAAAGCGCCATGGAACGATCTACGGCGCAATGCTCCGCTTGTACGAACAGCATAAGCCAGTCGATCTTCTCACGCTCTCGAGCGCGCTCAAAGACAGTGGAGAACTTGAAAACGTCGGCGGCTCCAGCTATTTAACTGAGCTTACAAATGCGGTGCCGACAGCAGCACATGCAGAACATTATGCTGACATAGTTGCAGAGAAGGCAACGCGTCGCAAGCTCATTAAAGCGTCAGAAGACATTGTGAATCTCAGCTTTAGTGATGGTGTAACGACAGTACAAGAAATTCTCGAAGAGGCTGAAAAACGGCTTTTCTCGGTTTCACAGCGTACCACAAAACAAGACCTCGTCTCAATTGAACAAATATTAGCAGAAGGCTTTGACCGCCTAGACGAACTTCACAAAAACAAGGGCCGCCTCCGCGGGGTTCGCACTGGCTGGAATGATCTTGATAATAAAACGGCTGGCTTGCAGCGATCGGATCTTATTATTCTCGCCGCTCGACCCGCCATGGGTAAAACGACCTTTGTCGGGAACCTTGTCCAAAACGTCGCTACAATAGAAAAACAGCCCGTACTATTTTTTAGCCTCGAGATGAGCAAAGACCAGTTAGTCGACCGTATGCTAGCCGCCGAATCGGGTGTTGATGCCTGGAATATCCGTACTGGAAACTTAACAGACGAAGACTTTGAAAAGTTAGGCGCTGCTATGGGCGAACTTTCGGAAGCACCGATTTATATCGACGACACACCGGGCATTACCGTGCTTGAAATGCGCACCAAAGCACGCCGCGAGGCGCAAAAGCACCCACTCGGCTTAATTGTTATTGATTACCTACAACTCATGAGCGGCTCTCGTGGTGGCGGTGGCGACTTCAACCGCGTGCAAGAAGTGAGTGAAATCAGTCGTGGCCTTAAGCTGATTGCACGTGAGTTAAATGTACCGGTCATCGCACTATCGCAGCTGTCGCGTTCAGTTGAAAGTCGAAGCCCCCAGATTCCACAACTCGCTGATTTACGTGAATCAGGTTCGATCGAACAAGACGCCGACATTGTCGCGTTTCTGTACCGCGAAGATTACTATAACCCCGAAACAGATCGTCAGCACATTACAGACCTCATACTTGCGAAACACCGTAACGGACCCACGGGACGGATTGAACTGTATTTTCACCCGGAAAAACTACGGTTCCTATCGCTTGATACGAAACATTAGGGCGATGCCCGATTGGTTTCATGTGTCTTGTTACGCAGCCAAAGCGGACAGTATGCGATCAAGACTGCCCCTGCTATACTAGACATATAATGAAAACGCGTACGCTTAAACAGCTACTGCTGTACAACTATCGCTATGTTTTTGGCTACAGTATTGTTATTGGC
>CAZNJH010000021.1:0-9545 GCA_964573355.1 uncultured Candidatus Saccharibacteria bacterium
AAGCTCTATCCATTGCTCGAAGAACTTGCTGAGGCGCAGCTGATAATTATTCATTAACGTCACTACGGTACCAGTTACGAAGCACAGGACCCTCAGGTGCTTGAGTTTTTAGTAAGCGAACGTGAACGAAAGGCTGATGCGCTACGTAGCTCATTGCCTGCAGCGCTCAACATTCTTGAGCGAATGCAACACCAATCACCAACCCACACTAAAATTGCTGAGTACCGTGGCATAGATGGTTTAAAGCAGATGAATTACAACTTAAGCAAAGCCAAAAACGAGTTTCGCGTCTTTGAACTTGCTGGCCTCGACAAACATTTAGGCAAGCATTTTGCAGAAAAAATGCGTACAAGATACCAAGAGCGTAAGCTCAAATCCTTTGACCTAACTAATAATCCACAGCGCACTGCAACCGCAGGTGTTGAAACACCACTCGCCCACGCTCGTTATATTAAGCCTGAGGTGTTTCAGATTGAATTTGAAACCTACATTTACGATAATGTTGTAGGCCTTCTTAGCTACGAAAGCGAAGACATTTTTGGAGTCGAAATTTTTAGCGACAAACTCGCTCGCCAGCAAACGCAACTGTTCGATTTGCTCTGGCATCAAGCTGAAGAAATTAAATCCACACTATAAACAGTATTTTGTTTATACACCCATGAGGCCAATTATCAATCCCATGATCAAAAATGTTACCAGTTCGTGAGAAATCGTAAGCAGTGTCAGTCTTTTGCGTCGACCTTCAAATGCATCATGCGTAATGATCCGCGCTGCAGTAAAAGCAAGCCATAGCCAAACCGCGGTGGACAGACTATCTTGCAAAAAACTGTTTTTGAAGAATTGATTGCTTAAAAAAACCACATGAGCCAACACGTATGCGGTGATAAGCCAAGCGAATCCATGTATTACCGAATACTTTGGGCGTATACCAGATGCTCCCTACCGCCATCGTTGATACTGTTGCCAGTGCAACTGCCAACCAATTTACCTCTACACTCATCGCATGAACCTCCAGTTAATGTTACAAAAAGTATGCTCCATTCATTGGCAGAAGTCTATAATTAGATTTTTCTGCTGTCATATGCCCAGTGCAGAAGCGCCTGACGCTGTCGCCTTCGACAGGTTACATCGCCGGGCTGGCAGTGCATTTTTATTTGACCTGCATGTCGCCGTATCTGCTTCCACCGGGTAATCTGTCGTTGGTCTTCCTCGTGCATTCGGCGCCCCATATAGTACCGCGCATACCACTGGAACCAACCACGAGGATCATCTTGATGTATCCAGCCTTTTTCTTGCCACACCTTGAGCGGTTGACTTGCCATGATCTCAAAAAAGTTATACGTCGGGTCAGGACCATGATCACTCAGCTTAGCGTCAGTAAACCAATCCTCTGGAAACTCACTCTTGCAGTCGTTTAAGTAATAGCCACCAAATACCCCTAAGCCTAGCATTGCTTTCGGTGTGAGTTCGGGTTTAAATTCCGGATCAAAATCTTTTCCCATGCGCGCTACTCGCTCATAGGTATACCCAGCCTGCAAATCATCATGAACGGTAATCCTGTCACTCATGCCGTGGCTTTCCGCTGAGTACGGACCATTTTTTTATATTCCTTCATTGTCATGTAGCTTGTGGTATCTTTTACATGATCTACAAATAGTGTGCCATTCAAATGATCTGTTTCATGCTGCATAATCTGCGCTGGCAATTCTTCGAATATACGCCGATGAATTTTGCCATATTCATCCAAAAACTCTAGTTCGATCTTTTTATACCGTAGCGCCTTCCCAAATAATCCAGCCTTGCCGCTCCCAGAACTAATGCAGCCTTCCCACATCTGTACTCGATTCCCAAATGTGCGCACAACTTTCGGGTTAATGATTACGAGCTCCAACGGCTCAACTGTTGGCCGGTGCCGCGTGGGGCGCACTGCAATTACCGAAAGGGCCACACCGTGACCTACTTGGGGTGCCGCCAGTCCCACCCCAAGTTTTTGTTCGGTTAGCGTCGTTCGCATATCTTTAATCAACTGCTGAATCTTTTGTGACGTAATTGTTTCAACGCTCATTCGTTCGGCTACTGTTCGCAGAACAGGATTACCAAATTCTGTAATTGGCAGGATGTTCATCTTTAAATCTCTGCGAGTGGCACGCGTTTTTGTTCGGTAGTATCACGATCTCGAATGGTAACCGTGTCGTCTTCGAGGGTCTGGAAATCAATTACTACACAGCTCGGTGTACCAATCTCATCCTGTCGTCGGTAGCGCTTACCGATATTTCCGTTATCATCCCACGTTACGTTTGTGTACTTTTTCTTAAGACGCGCAAATACAGCCCTGGCCTTTTCAACCAGTTCAGGTTTGTTCTTGAGCAGCGGAGAGACACAAAATTGATACGGCGCAAGATGATGTGGCAACCGTAGGTACGCACGCGTTTCACCATTCACTTTATCTTCTTGGTATGCCGCACATAAGACTGCCATCAAGGCGCGTTCGACACCAAATGACGGCTCGATAACATGGGGAACAAATTTTGTATTCGTACCCTTTAGCGTATATTCCATGCTCTTGCCTGACTTGTTCTGAATATTCATAAGGTCAAAGTCTGTTCGATACGCCATACCCAAAAGTTCGTCTCGCCCGTGCGGGAAATCAAACTCAAAGTCAATTGTACGTTTACTGTAATGTGCCCTGTCTTCTTCGGGGACCTCAAGTTCATGTATGTTTTCTTGTGGTAAACCAAGCGCATCAAACCATTCATGAATTTTCACTCGCCAATCTTCAAATAGCTTTTCCCACTCCGCTGGATCAACAAAGTATTCAATTTCCATTTGCTCAAATTCGCGTGACCGGAACACAAAATCGCGCGGACTAATTTCGTTTCTAAAGGCTTTCCCCTGCTGTGCAATACCAAACGGCAAATCAGGGTAGAAGCTATCTACCACGTTTTTAAAGTTGGTAAAAATACCTTGCGCTGTCTCTGGCCGTAGATAGCTTACTGATGCATCGTCATTAATTGGTCCAACATGCGTGGTAAACATCATATTAAAGGTACGTGACTTCGACAACGGATTCTTTTCTGGGCTCAAAATACTGCTTTCTTCAATTGCTATGTCCATTTGTGCCATAGTCATACCGGTTGGATCAATTCCATTGTCTTTCAAGATATGGTCTGTACGGTAACGTTTTTTGGTAACCATATCTTCACATAGTGGGTCTACAAAGGTATCGACATGACCACTCGCTTGCCAAACCTTTTGGTTCATCAGTATGGCAGCATCGACACCATACATGTCTTCTCTTTCTTCCACAAACAACTTCCACCATAAATTCATGATGTTGCGTTTTAAAATAACACCCAGCGGACCGTAGTCCCAGGTTCCCGAGAGCCCACCATAGACCTCTGAGCCTTGATATATAAACCCGCGCCGTTTACACAGGCTGGTGATTGTTTCTAAGTTTAATTTAGTACTCATATACTACCTTTTTAGTTTAGGTTGGTTAAAAAATTCAAAATAGTGTTAAAGAAAAAGCGCTGCTATGCAGCGCCACCGAAACCACGACCAGCAACACGCACCATGTGCGCCGCTACTATAGACAAAACTGATCTTGGTACGGTAATCATACTTCCCAAGATTATAGCGTAGTTCTAAACTACTGTCATCTCCCTACCAGCAGCCTTCGCTACCGCAAGGCCGCACACTGCAACAAGCTTCCCAATTACCGCTGAGCCGCCTCGCTCATCTGAATCGGGTGGAAATGCCACTACATGTCCCTCGGGCGTATATCCCCGCAAGGTAAAATCGCCGCCTTCACGTGCCACCACCTCAAAGCCAGCATATCGAGTATCAGCATACCCGCTATCAACAGGTACAGCTGGACCGTCGCTCTCTACGTCATGTGGTGCACGCATTGTAATAGTCGAATTTGCGGGCGAGAAGAAAAACTTCACTTCCCCATTTGAACGACTCGCGTAAATATCAGCTGGAATCACTGCTACTTCACCCGATTTAGTATCCGCGTTAAGCGTGACCGCGCCGGTTTCTATATCAACTGGCAACTTAGTATGAAATCGATCTTCATCAAGATCTTTGCCGAGCGCACTATCAACATGCTTTAACGCAACCAAAAACTGTAGCTTCCTTAGTTCCGCGGGTGAAATTCTACTCGACGGTGACTCGATACTCGATTGTGGCGAATGATTTGGGTTTGTCATGATTGCATCGAATTTTATTTTTAACGTATGTGTATATTATAACAAACATTAGTATTAAAGTCAATATTTACTACTCAACTTACAACTTAGTGATTTTTTCAAACAGTGGCTCAAGCGGAGTAATGATTTCTGAAAGGTTCTTTACTTGCAGCAATATCTGTGGCCGATGTGCAGAAAAAAGACGTAACAGCTTAATGTGATCAGCTCGAAATACGCCATTAGTTGATGGGTAAAAACTCATATCGTCAACCGAAAAACCATATAGTTGGTCTTGCTTAAGCTTTGCACCGGTATGATCTGTACTGAGATTAGGCTCTCTGCCTTGTAGCCTGAGAAGCCGGGAGTAAAACCATACCTTTACCCCTGCAAGCGGTAAACTAGTGTCACCAAGTGCTGCTAAAGTATTTTTGAGCAAATCATAATAGTCTCGTTCGGCATCATCTTCAATGTGTTTGTCTAACAGCTTCATTGCTTCATAGCCAAACATCATCCGCTGCAGATCCCCCACTATCCCATCCCAGTGTATTTCAAGTCGTGTGCTAATAATGCGCTGGAGATCACCTTGGGTTTGCAAAAACGTAATGGTGCTTTCTGAAAACAGTTCAATACCGCCTGCCAGTTTACTTTTTGATCTGCGAACCCCCTTCACAATTGCCCGCACCTTACCGACTGGGGTCAAAAACGTAACAATCCGATCTGCTTCGCCATAGTTCGTACGTCGCAGTACAATTGCAGGGGATGTCTGCTGTCTCATTGAACACCTTCGGCAATTGCCAGCTGTTTTTTTACGACGCTCAGTAAATCCTGAGGCTTCGTGTGTGCTTTATCTAAACACGCCCGTACCCTGTACTGTCGCCAGCGCTCCTTGCTCATGCCAAAATCTCGCTCAGATACGCTGCTTAAAATTATCACGGGTATCTGGAAGCTATCTTGATACGATGCAAGCTCGTGCAACAGTTCAACGCCGTTATGCTGCGGCAAAAACATGTCGAGAATAATCAGATCAATTTGTGGCTGTGTATCAATACAATCCAAAGCTGCTGCTGCCTGCGTCGCATGAAGTACTGTGCACCCACCCATATGCTCAAGCACATCTTTATAGAGCTCAGCTAACCAAATATCATCTTCTACAAGCAAAATGGTATACGTCATAGTTCAAATAAGCTCAGCT
This sequence comes from uncultured Candidatus Saccharibacteria bacterium, assembly GCA_964573355.1. GTDB lineage: Bacteria > Patescibacteriota > Saccharimonadia > Saccharimonadales > UBA7683 > UBA7683. Next base: position 5,383 of record CAZNJH010000021.1, read on the forward strand.
GCTTAGAAAGCTGAAGATTCACCAAGAAACTCGAGCCATCTTTCCGCCGTGCTAGCTCGAGACTACCGTTCATAGCTTCAGTAAGTTGCTTGGCAATATACAGCCCCAGGCCAGTGCTGGAAGCCCACTGCGGCACAGGCCGCTGCACCCGACCAAATTGAGAAAAAAGTTTTTTTAAATCTGCCCGTTTCATCCCCAACCCATAGTCTTTCACGGCAACCTGCGCCCTCCCCCGCCTCAGTCGGCTTTCGAGTTCAATAGTACATTCCGGTTCGGAATACTTAATAGCGTTGTCAAGCAAATTAAAAACAACTGCGTGCAAACAGCTCTTGTCCGCAAGCACCATTTGTTTTTGCCGACGGCCACGCACACGAATAAGCTGTGCTTGCCGGCGGGCATGGGGCTCAAGTTCATGTGCAACTTCTTCTAAAATAAGCTGGGGGCAAAGTGGCTCAAGCCGAAGCTCTAACATATGCTGCTCAAGTTCATACCCCCGCAAAATACTATCAATCAGGGCCAACAAACGATCGGACGAAAACTGAATGCGATCCAGATAGTGCCGGTAGTGAACGGGGTCAATTGCAGGATCTCGAAGCTGAGTACTTAAGCCACTAATAAGCGTAAGTGGCGACTTAAGTTCATGCGCTACACTCGCAATCAGCTGCTGGCTCAATGCCTCAGCTGATTGCTCGTCTCCATTCCACGCTCCGCCCACGTACCCTCCTTTATTGGTTCATGATTCATTATAGCTATGCGAAAGCCTAAAAATCGAGTGCTAGTGGTTAGATTGCACAGAAAAAATTATGGGACAAAGGTTAGACCAGCAAGAACAATCTTGTCAAAATCGCCACGAAACTCAACGTTCTCAGTCCATACTTTCAGTGTTTTATCACGAAGCGGGAAGATCACTAAGCTGCCTTCTTGGTCTTTCTTCAAAAATCCATCCAGTCGCGAGCCTTTTACACCAGCCACTTGTATGGAGCTGGCTTTAAGTTCACCTTTTTTTAATTGTGATTCATAGGTTTTCATTTCATCGGCAAATGCTTTGGCGATCACGCTCATTCGAAGTGCATAATTAACGTTTTTGGATGGTACGTAATTTGGGTGACCATAATAATTAATTTCTGCGTTGCCATTAATGTCTACGTAACTGCTCCAGGTTTTAGGAAACGTCAACCTGACGCTACCAAGCTCAGTTGGAGAGGTGTAACTTTTAGTTGGTAACTTTTCGCGTTCTGCAAAGTCGTTTTCAAGTTCTTTCTTCTGCTTTGCTTCTGCGCTGTCAACGGCAGCATCAATCCGTGGCTGATTATTATCTCGCTGATCAACAAATTTACCGTAATAAACGACCGCCATCGCCGAAGCGACAACAAGCACAATACCCGCAATGATCAAGGGGATCAAGAGCGGATTTACTATTCCTGTTTGATTAAGTTTTCGCATATGCTTAATGGTATCTGAAATTGATACGAGTATCAAGCCACCTGAGCTAATCCATCTATAAGACCTGCTTCAACCTGAACACTTCTTGGCGATGACTGAAAACTGTCTAAACCATAATGACGGTGTATCGCCACGGATTTTGCGCCATGATCAAAAATGCATCGTGATGTTCTGATCGCATGTTCTTCGTCTGTTTCGTGCATAAATTCACCGCTAATTGCGGTAGCTATTTTAAGTTCAATAATACGTGCTATATGCTCTGGGTCAGTAATTTCTGCACCATCATCGTCGTGAAGTGCACCGTCTCGCATGCTGTCGTACAAAAACGTAACAGTATTCGGTTCAAAATCATGCTGCAGTAATTCAGTGATAATACTCACTGCTGTAACCGCAGAACGATCTGTATGGTCAATTATTTCTGGTGTTTGATTTTCAATACCCATATTTATATTATAGCATAAGTAATATAAATAAGTCAATATTTATAGAGGTGAAGTGCATGATCCGTACGCACAGCGGTTTTCCCTGGAATCTGAAATGTGTAACTTACGAGGCGTGAACCATTTTTAAGCTCCTTTATAAGCTTGGCATCCAACTGTGTCATATATTTATCGAGTAAGAATACAAATACACCCGCCGTGTCTTGTGGCAGCGTAATATTCCAAAAATTTTTGCACCGCACCGTAACTAATTGGCGATACTTTCTGGTTCGCCACACCGCCACTACCCACACCAGCGGATTTAGTTCGTAGCCATAACATTTCAGCCCTCTTTGGGCGGCAGCAATAAGAAGTGCGCCATCGCCGCATCCAAGGTCAACGAAAACATCACCTTTCTTCAAATCGAGCATATCGAGCGCTTGTTGCGCTTGTTCACGCCTCGTTGGCAGATACGGTGCACCAAACAATAGCACAAACGCGAACGGCATCACCAACATACATAATACAATCCAGATCATCGCGCTAAGACGCAAATTTTTGCTTAATTACTTCAACCTGATTTTTTGCATGCTTTAGCTGTGCTTCAAGTTCTTGAGAAAGTTTGAGTGCGGTTTCATATTTTTTGAGAGCTTCTTCGACAGTAATTTCTTCTGACTCAAACCAACTCAGCAGCGCCTCGAGTTGCTCCATTTTTTCTGCGATCGTTTGCTTATTTTCTGACATCCATCACCTTTGTTCCTATTTCTCCATCTTTCAGTTGAATCGTTAATTCATCACCCAGTATAACAGCCTCTGTTGAACTCACGATGGCACCATTTTTTTTCACAAGCCCGTAGCCGCGTTTTAGGATTGTTTCCGGACTTAACTGCGTCAAGGTTTGCTTCATTAACGAAAGCTGTGTATTAAATTGATCAAAAAATGTATGCAGCGTTCTCTCAATTGTTTCATGCACTCCCAAACGATCTTCCTCAAACACTTGAATTGCCGCAGTGACTCCGTTGTGAGCCATCTCTGTAAGTCGCTCAGCGCGCCTGAGTATATCGTGCTTGTCAGGAACTAAGAGCTCAGCAGCATTGCTTGGTGTGGCCGCTCGAACGTCTGCTGCTAAATCAGTGAGGGTGACATCTACTTCATGGCCAACACCACTGATTGTAGGCGCACGACTGGCAGCAACCGCTCGTACCAGTGCTTCATGGTTAAATGCCGCTAAATCATCAGCACTACCGCCACCCCGTATCAGCGCAATAACATCGACCGGTTCAGCAAGTTCATTTAAATAATTCAGTGCACCGACAAGCTGGCCAGGTGCTTCAATTCCCTGTACGGTACAATCGGCCAGTACAATCTGTAAATCATTCCAGCGATTCTGTAGTATTGTGATGAAATCGCTGTAGCCCGCAGCCTGCGAAGAACTTACGATACCAATGCGTCTTGGCATTGGCGGCAATGTACGTTTGCGTTCTAAATCAAACAACCCCTCCTTCGTGAGTTTTGTCTTTAAAAGCTCGAATGATTTTTTCAAACTGCCCTCACCAACTGGCATAACTTCACGTACAGTAAGACTAAACTTGCCCCACTGAGTCAACTTAGGCTGCGCAAGAATTCGCACCTTCATGCCATCTTCTAAGGGAAACTTGAGCGCAAAGGCCATCATAAAACAGCTGAGGCTCGAAACGGCATCTTTCACATCAAAAAATACAAACTTGCCTTGATTTACCTTAAAGCTGGCTACCTCCCCTTCTACCAAAATGAATGGATAGGCAGCATCAAGCGTTTGATTGATACGCTCCACTGCTTCGCTGACTTGAAGGGTCACATCATGCATGAGCTATTTCATCGGGTGTCTTACCTAAGCTTGGCAACGCCTTGTGGTAAAAATAATAGCCCAGAGGTAAGCTGAGTGCCAAGTTAATAACACGGTACATCACGGTTACCGAAATAGCTAAGCCGGCAGGAACGCCCGCCGAGACCAAAACAGCTGCCATAAGACCTTCATATACCCCGATGCCACCCGGTAACACCGCAATTAAGCCAGCAAAATTTGCCATTGCATAAGCAACAATCACTGCGCCAGGGTTCACAAATTGACCATACGCAATATAAACCACATAGATGGTTGCTAGTTCAGTTATATTGGCAAGCATTGAATAAAAAAGGGGCATTTTAAGTTGTGGGAGTTTTGCGCGCAGCAATACATAGTTTTCATGCATTTCGTTTCCAAGCTTCTCTACTCGTGCCAAATTTATAGTTTCAGGATGTTGCGGACGAACAACATGCAAC
>CAZNJH010000022.1:0-6455 GCA_964573355.1 uncultured Candidatus Saccharibacteria bacterium
GACTCGCATATTCGATGTTATTTGATTTGGTGTCTGCACGTAAGCGTAATATCTCGATTTGATGTGTTTGTGCATCAACCCATATCTCGATAACAGGATTCGTCAATTCTCCTGACGCCACAGATATTAAACCCGTGTCCCCGTTAGGTGCTGCACCTTTTAGCATAGGCTGGCAGTCCTTTTTGACCGCTGTAAATGACTCTAAGTTGGCAACTTGGTTCATAAAATTTTGTGTAGCGCTGTTATCAAAATTGAGGGTATAGTGTACGGTTGATTCAGTTCCAATTTTTTCTGATTTTGGCGTGCCACTACTCATTACAAACTGATTTTTCATAAAGATTTTTTTTATTCGCGCGTCATCTTTTGTCGTTACCTTAAGGTTATTCAACGCAGCGCTACACTGTTTAAGCGCGTATGCTTGGGTGCCAGAAAGCTGCTGTAAGTCCGAACTTGTAATCTTCACCCACGTATCTTCTAATTTTTCGATAATCGGGCTTATATACCCCGTGTACACCGCAAGCTCAGGGTGATTTGTAACCATCTGCGGCACAAGAGAACTAAGACCGTTAATTTTAACGTAAAGCTCATCCTGAGAAAATGTCGCGAGCAAAACATTAAGCTTGTACGTATGACCACCATATTCAATACCAACGTTGGCATCTGCTTGTCCTACCGCCTTGTTAGTGGTCGCCTTGAATTCAACCATTATCTTTATTGGTGTACTACTGCGGGTTTCGTAAGTAAACGTACCAGAATCTGTACTGAGATTTTCTTCTGTTACTGCTACAAACGTATGCGCAATCGCATCAGCTAGTAACTTTTCGGACATATTTTTTTGATAAAAATAGTATGCAGTCCAACTGCCAGAAATTACACATAATGTAAGTGCCGCACCCCAGACTAACTGCTTACTTATCTTTTTAAAAGAATTGTTTTGTGGCCGAACTGATTTCCATTTTGTTTGCTTCATACCACCTCGTGTGCCGCTTGTTTATTCAGTTCTCAACGCTTCGACAGGATCAAGTTTGGCTGCTTTTCGTGCCGGTAACATCCCAGAGATTATTGCAATCACAACCAACAATAATAATAGGCCCGCAATTGGCAATGGCTCAAAGATGAGTAGATGATTTTCGGCCCCAATGCCTAAACCTTCGGATATTTTTGGATTGGCAACCGAACCGATCGCCCAAGCTAACCCCGCACCAATGACGCCGCCTAAAAACCCGATCCATGCTGCTTCATACCGGAACAAACGTGACACATCACGTCGTCTCATACCAAGTGCTTTCATAAGCCCTATTTGTTGTGTGCGCTCAAGTACACTAATGTATTGTGTATTAATAATGCCAAACACCGATGCAATCAGCGCCAAAACACCAAAGCCAGCCACAATACTTTGGAGCACGTTTACAATAGTAAAGAGGATGTCTTGCAGATCTTTTGCAGTTTTAGCTGTAAAGCCGAGTTTTTCAATTGCAGTTTTTACGACTGCAGGGTCATCATTCTGCCCCGCCTGAACCGTTACCAGTCCATACTTTTGATAGTCGTCCGTATCTTTAGCAACAAAATCAGAAATCTCTTTGGCCTTCATTTCAGAAATCATCAGTGCATTTGGCGATTGAAATGCTGCTGCAGATTTTTGAACAACACCCCGTATTATTAACGCGTAATCTTGCCCTTGTTCACTTGCTAAACGCTGTAAACCTTCAAGCCCTTCGCTAGCAACGATTGACTGTGCTGTGGACGGATCAATACCACCCGGCCTATCAACGCGAATGATAATTGTTTTGCCAAGTGCCTGCTTGGCAGACCCAAGACTCAGTGCTTTTAGAAAAGTTTCTGGTATCAGGACGTCTGCTTCAGCAAGCTGCTGTTTGTTGTCGGGAACATTTCCGGCAGCAAGCTCCAAACGGATAGTTGGGTCATATTGACTTGCGCTCAATGCGTACTTTTTTTGGCCTTCTCTGGTGACATAACTTGGGGCGATGGCATAGAGTGGCGTGACAGAAGCAACACCATTAATTTGTTGAAGTCGCTCAATGTCTGTTTGACTAATTCGCTTCAAGTTGGCTCCAACACCGCTCACGGATCCCTGGCTGGGGTCATATTCTTTTGGCCCGTCACCGCCGCCTTCACCAAAAAAGCTTGCGTCTTTGGCAACAGCAAGTGATTTTGCATCAACGTTGCTCGAAATAAGTGTATCGGCGTATTGCCGCGCACCTTCACCGGCAGCCAGTGAAAAAGTGAGTGTAAATGCTCCTACGGCGATAGCTAAACTCGTTAAAATCGTTCTGATCTTAGCGTGTCGCAAACTTCGCCCCGCTCGACGAACAATATCAATTTGTCTCATTGCGTCACCTTTCTTGCACGTTGCTTCGATTCCATTTTTTCAATAATACCGTCCTTCACATACAGACGAATATCACATTTTGCTGCCAGCTCATCGTCGTGCGTCACAATAATTAACGTCATGTTTTTTTGTTTATTAAACCCAAACAAGAGATCTTCTACTAGTGCACCGGTAACTGAATCAAGATTTCCGGTTGGCTCATCGGCAAATAAAATTTCAGGTTCAGTCACAATAGCCCGTGCGATTGCCAAGCGCTGCTTTTGACCTCCCGAAAGATCTCTGGCACGGTTCTTCTTTTTATCAAGGAGATCGACTTCTTTTAAGGCTTGCTCAACTCGTTTTTTACGCCGCGTACGAGACACTCTTGCTATCTCAAGTGGAAGGCTCACGTTATCAAAACAGCTTTCGTTCGCCTGCACAAAAAAACTCTGGAAAATAAATCCGATTTTATCCGAACGGAAGCGATCAACTTGCTTTGGCTTTAAAGTCAGAATATTGATGCCATCTACGATAATTTCGCCAGATTCGGGCTTATCTAAGCCACTCATGGCATGCATCAGGGTTGATTTACCTGAACCACTCTTGCCGATAATGGCAACACTCGCACCGCGGGGAATTTGGAAGCTCACGTTTTTTAGCGCCTGAAACGCTGTCTTCTTTTTACCATAGGTTTTACTAATATTTTTTACTTCAATCATGCTATTCTATCACCTCAACTCCGTGCCAGAATGCAACATAATCCTTAAAATCTTTACCGACTCGTTTAACAGCCTCTGCTTTTGGTTGCGGGTAATACCATACGGCATCTTGATTCTCTTGCCCATCAACTACAAGGGTGTAGTAGTTCGCTTCGCCCTTCCATGGACAGGTGGTGTGGGTATCGCTGGGCTGCACATAGTCTGTTTTAAGCACCTCTTTTGGGAAATACCAATTTCCTTCAATGCGAATAAGCTGGGATTTTTCAGCCTCTGCAACCACCTGATTATTCCATATTGCTTTCATACTTTATGCATCCTTTAATGAATAGCTGATTCTAATTTTTCCGCTCTTCTTCTTAATCTTAGTGATCTTAACTTGCCCTAGTTCTGAAATATCACTTAAATGTGTGCCGCCACAACATATATAAAAATCATCTGGGTACACGGTAAGCTGGATATTTCGATACTTATTTAATATTGCCTCAGGTAAATACTTACTCAGAGCGCGTGCTTCAGCTGTGGGTACCTCCTTTGTGGTAATGGCGCCACCTTTTTTTACAAAATCCGCGATTTGCTCTTCAATTTGGTGCGATAGATCTTCATTCGATTCAAAATCGTATTCTCCAGAGTATTCAACAAAAGACATTTCTGGATAGTGCGCCCCCCTGCCCGGCTCCCAATCCTTACCTATTAGCTCGAGAGCATGATCAATCAAATGGCCGGCTTCATGAAGCCGTGAATTGAGTAAACGCCGTTGCGGATTTACTATGCCGTGAATTACTTGCGTTTTTTCAGGTAATACTCCTTCGAGAATTCCTTCGTGTAATACGACCCCATCTTGCCCTTTGCTCACCTTTGTAAGCTGTAACTCTCCCGATTCCCAACGTATGCTGCCCAGATCATAGTCCTGACCTCCACCACCTGGATAAAAGGCAGTTTGATCTAACTCTAACCGTGCAAGATTATCCGCATCTTTTTCAATAGACATAACGTGGGCATCAAATTTCTCGAGAGAATAATCTTTGAGGTAAAGTTTTGTGGTTCCTTGGGTCACTGCTGAATCTAAAAGTTTAGTTGATTCATTATCGTTTGTTTTTTCATGTTCTTGAAAATTTAACGTGACTCCGGGGTAGAGACTTTTTGTGACATCATCAATTTCACTGCGTAGTTGCGGGAATGGTACGCCTTCGCGAGCACTGACACCTTCAAACACCCAGAAAACTCGTTCCGAAAAACCAAGGCCGCAAGCGGGGGGCATGCCGTATTCCAACATTTCGACATAATCAATATCGAGCATCATAGCTTCATCATCGCCAGCATCACGCATTTTTTGCTGCTCTACAAACCGATTAAGCTGGTCAACCGGGTCGTTAAGCTCCGAAAACCCATTACAGAGTTCGCTCCCGGCTATGACTGCCTGAAAACGTTGTACAACATTCGGGTTTGTATCATCGGTTTTACTTAGTGGCGAAATAAAAGTTGGTGTGTTAATCAGCCAAACCGGGCCCGCTACGGTTGCTCGCACCTTCTTCCAAAGCTTATCAATTCCACGAGAAATGTTTTCAGTTTTTTCAACTTCTAGTCCGTGCTTTTTTAGCGCCGTCTTCACTTCATCAATTGTGCAATCAAACACTTCGATGCCATAATGTTCGCGAATGACGGTGGCATAGTCCCATTGCTCCCACGGCTCACTCATGTCAACCTCTTGACCATTTAAGGTAAACTGGAGCGTACCGAAAGCTGCTTCAAGAACTTTCTTAAACATTTCCTCCATAAACCGCATGCCGTCTTGCCAGTCAGCATAAGCCCAGTACCATTCCATCGCTACATGCTCAGGCAGGTGTTCATCTGAGTAATTTTCGTTCCGGAAACGAGGACCGATATCGAAGACTTTTTCGTACCCACCACCAATCAGGCGCTTTAATGGTAATTCGTGCGATATACGCAGGTAGAAATCTTGGTCGAGTGCATCCATGTGTGTGACGAAAGGGTTTGCATCAGCACCACCCGTCGTATGCTCTAACACTGGAACATTAATTTCCGTAAAATCATTGTTCAATAGGAATTCACGTGTTGCCTGCCAAAATTTAGAACGGCGAATAAACCGTTGGCGAATATCTTCATTGACGTTCATGTCTACATAACGTCGGCGCATGCGTTCTTCTTTATTGGTAAAGCCTTCTTGAACTGTTGGCATCGGGCGAAGTGACTTTGCCAGCAGGCGTAGATTCTGCACATCAATTGAAATTTCGCCAGTTTTACTTTTTATAATTGGGCCTGTGGCTTCTATAAAATCCCCAGTATCAAGCAGGTTAAGATGATCTAGACCAAGCTGGCTATTTTCGGACACCGTGGACGCAACAGCACCATCTTTCAAAAACAGCTGGAGCTGTCCTGTTGCGTCCTTTAATACAATAAACGCGAGTTTACCAAATTTTCGTATGCCTACAATGCGCCCCGCAACTGTTGCGATTTGATTTTCAAGATGATCAAAATCGGTAACAATCGGACCTGTCATATGAGTTCGATTAGCTTTTGCAGGATACGGATTAATTCCGAGTGCTTTCAGCTCTGCTAATTTTCGCAGACGCTCGTCTCTAAGTTCTTTTAAATTTGCCATACTGCTCCTATTCTATAGCATTATCAGATGAAACACGAGTGGGTTTATGCGGTAATAAGAAGTTCATGGACTGCCGCTTCAACTTCGGCTGCCAGCGAAGAATGCGTCAAAAGTTCTATACTCTGCCGAGAAAGCGAGCTCGACGGTATAACATTCGGGTCAACTGCCGATGCAGCCACAGTAGCAGCGACACACGTGCGCCCATAAGCCCGAGTTTTTGAGGTAACCCCTACTACCAAACCACATTCTTGCACTAAAATTCGAGCGTCGGGTACGGCGTGCCTAGCAAGCTCGATGAGCTGACGCCTGTCGCCTACTGCCGCAGTATCAAAAAACAGTGCCGCTTCATCTGGACCATCGTTGCTAAGCAAGTATGAGATTCCTGTGTCAGCAAGCGAGTTGTAAAGGCTGTTCATCACACCGGCCTGTTCATCAATTCCAGTTCTGCGAATATCGAGCGTCAGTACTGGACGCGAAGCCACACCAATGATGGGCGCTCGTGGACCCTGTGGCTGCATTGTTATGCTGGTGCCTGGCATGTCTGCATTAAACGTACTGCGAACTGTTGTGGTTAAGTTGCTTGCTCGCATGATTCGTGCCACCTCAGGGTGTAGCAACCTTGAACCACCAAGTGCAAGTGCACGAGCTTCTTCGTATGTGAGATTTGTAATTTTGCGAGCCGTCACATTAACTCGTGGGTCTGTGGTATAAAAACCGTCCACATCCGTAAAATTCACATACGGTTGGCTAAGTGCAGCCGACACCAGTGCACCAGAAGTATCGCTTC
>CAZNJH010000022.1:6465-9382 GCA_964573355.1 uncultured Candidatus Saccharibacteria bacterium
GTACTTGGCCGCTCGGACTCGTATTATCATAGCCATAAAAGCCCGGTAGTACGTAACGTTTTTTCGGCTCAATAGCAGCCCTTAAATTGTCCGCTGTTGCAGCTACGTCCGGTGTATGATCAGAATGTATGGCGACGAGCGAAAGTGGGTCAAGCAGTATTCTACCCGTTAATGCCGCTATCAATTCTGCAGAAAATCGTTCTCCGCTAGCCGCACGGGCGGAAGCATGCTCACCATAATCTTGTAACCATGTATGCATGCTCGTTACGAGACGCACCGAGTCTTTTGTTTCAAGACCCGCGCGCTCAGTAATTTCATATGCTCGAGCCTCTGCCTGTTCTATCTCACCCGCCAGTAGCATATCTGTCATTTTATGAGCACCAAGATCACTTATGTGACATCCGACACGCACAGTGTCTTTTCCTGGAGCAGATACAACCACTACACTCGGGTCATTTTGTTCAATAATATCCAGCACAGCGCCTATCTGCGCCATTGATGTGCCACCAAATTTTGCAATTTCGTTCATAGTATTCCTCAGAAATTATAAGCTCCCCGGACGACTGTCGTAGTACCGGGGAGCTTTTAGTAATATAAGCAAGACTTCAGGTACTACGACCGAAGCTTTGTCTTTATTACTGAGAAATATTTACACATACTATAAAACTAATGTACCTATGATTATTGGATGATGCTTGCTTGTAAGCTGCGTCTACGCGATTTCTGTGACTTCGTAGGTCTTGGCACCAGCTGGCAGGGTAATTTCTACCTTATCACCAACCTTTTTGCCCATCAACGCACGGCCAATTGGAGATTCATCAGAGATCTTAGCCTCGAGTGGATCTGCCTCAACCGAATCGACAATATGGTACGTCACTGGCTTGGCACCATTTTTCAGTGTTACAGAGCAACCAATACCGATGCTATTTTTGGTACGACGGGAAATAATTTCTGCATTTGCGAGAATATGTTCGATTTCGTTAATTCGATTATCTACGCGCTCTTGTTCTTCTTTTGCAGCGTGATATTCAGCATTTTCAGAAAGATCACCTTGATCACGAGCAACCTTAATAGACTCAATCACGTCAACAAGCTTCGTTTTAAGCTCAGCAAGTTCTGCCTGTAGTTCACTAACACCATCCTTGGTGAGTTGAAATTCTTTTTTCATAACGCTTTGTCCTATTTACTTTACGACCATAGAGACCTAAAAACGAGTAAAAAATAAACGCGTTCTTTAACGCATTTTTCTCGTAGTTGGTTCTCTACGTGCCACGATTGTAGCATGTGCAAAATTGTTTGTAAATGTGTAGTTTCACCATATTTTGTGCACTACATATAGCGCCTACGCTATATGTAGTGTATGATCTGGAATTTTACGCAGCTTTTAGTAACTCAAAAAGCTCATTTTCCGTCATTATTCGCGCGTCTTTTTCGGTCCTCAGTTTATATTCCAACCCACCTTCGGCCAGAGTACGCTTGCTTACAACTACACGATGTGGAATACCAATAAGATCGGCATCTGCAAATTTCTCGCCCGGTCTTATATTGCGATCATCATAGAGTACTTCATGTCCTGCATTTTGCAACTTTTCATATAGTTCAGATGCCTCCTTATCTGAGCTAATAGATATCAGATGCACTTTTGCTGGTGCAATAACTTCCGGCCAACAAAGCCCAGATTCATCAGAGAAGTGTTCGGCAATCACACCCATAAGGCGACTAATGCCAATCCCATAGCATCCCATAACGATTGACTGACGCTCTCCCTGTTCGTCTGTATAATACAAACCAAGCGCATCACTATATTTTGTTTCAAGGGGGAATATATTACCCACCTCAACAGCGCGCATTACCTCGTAAATTTCGGTTGTTTCTGGATATCGATCACCTTTTTTAGCGACTTTAATATCAACAAATTTCTTAGGCTCAGGCAAATCCACACCCCAGTTAACATTAATGTTGTGCATATTTGTTCTATTGGCACCCATTTCAAAATTTACTCGGTTGGCACACGATTCATCTACAATTATTTCAACATCACCTGCAAGATTGATCAGACCCGCATATCCAACCTCCGCACCAGTTACCTTTTTTACCGTGTCTTCATCTGCAAGATGCAGAGACGTTGCGCCAACAACTTTCCTTAACTTGATTTCGTTAATTTCATACCCACCACGAACGGCCGCTGCGATTATACGTCCGTCGTCAGACTGGTAAAGCATTGTTTTTGTAGTCTTTTCCACGGGAATGTCGAGGAATTCCGCAAGCGCCTCCACACCAATAATACCTTTACCTTCAACCTCTTCCATAGGTTGCTGATCTTCTTCGGTAAGTACATTCGGTGCTGTAGCAGGTGCAACTTCTTCATTGAAATACACATTGGTACTTGGCACTTTGAAGAGTGTGTCTTCCCCGATTGGAGAAATGGTCTGGAATTCATCACTATACCTTTCGGTAAAGATTCCCCCATCAGCTTTTACGCGAAATGTGTGTTCACCAAGCCCTAATCGTTCATATACTCGGTGATATGCGCTGGCAACACGTTCGTACATTTCTTCATGTTGCTGTTGGTTTATGGCGAAACTGTACATGTCTTTCATCACAAATTCGCGACCCCTTAACAAACCACTCTTTGCGCGCCTTTCGTTTCTAAATTTTGTCTGAATCTGATAAACATACAATGGGAGATCTTTATATGAGCTCACATGATCAAGCAACGCATCGACAACTGGCTCCTCGTGGGTTAAGCCCACTCCTAGTTCAGTACCATTCACGAGTCTTGTCTTAAACCAATTGTCTACTTTTTCATCATCCCAGCGATCGGTCTTCTCCCAGATCTCTTGTGGCTGAAGTGCAGTCATCATAACTTCTTGTCCGTCAATTGCATCCATTTCTTCGCGAACTATCTGTTTAATTT